>DATLYA010000277.1:0-11476 GCA_035575235.1 Candidatus Methylomirabilota bacterium | reverse complement strand
GGACCTGCTCAACCTCCTCCATACTGAGGCGAAAGTCATCTAAGGAGCACCCATGGGCAACGTTCTTGTTTTTGCAGAACACCAGAAAGGTAAATTCCCCAAAAGCACGCTGATCGCGATCCAGGCAGGCAAAGAAGCCGCGAGCAAGCTAGGCGGCGATTGCCTTGCCGCAGTCTTAGGTTCCGGCGTTGACTCCCTCGCACAGGAGATAGCCGGTTACGGCGTCACAAAGGTTATTGCTGCCGATGATCCGGCCCTCGCGCATTACCTGGCGGACGCTTATGCCGCAACCCTTGAGCAAATTACCAAGGCCCATGACGTTTCCTGTATCCTTGCCACTTCGACTGCTGTCGGCAAAGACCTCTTGCCTCGTGTGGCCGCACGTCTCGGTGTGGGAATGGCGACCGACGTCGTCGGCATCAATGCTGACGGCACATTCAAGCGGCCGATGTACGCTGGTAATGTCCTTGCCACGGTAGCGCTTGAGGACCCGATCAAAGTCGTCTCCGTACGCGGCACTGCGTTCGATGCTGCGCAACCAGGAGGCCAGGCGCCTATTGAGAAGGCGAACGTCACGCTTGATGCTTCCGCTCAAAAAATGCAATTCGTCGAATTCAACGAGACCAAATCTGACCGACCGAGCTTGACTGAAGCGCGGATCGTGGTGTCCGGCGGCCGTGGTCTGAAGTCGGGCGAAAACTTCACCATCTACTTGGAGCCGCTCGTAGATGCTCTGGGCGCGGCCCTGGGCGCCAGCCGCGCCGCGGTGGACGCCGGGTTCGTGCCAAATGATCTGCAAGTGGGGCAGACTGGCAAAGTCGTCGCTCCAGAACTCTATTTTGCCATTGGCATTTCCGGCGCTATTCAGCACCTCGCCGGCATGAAAGACTCTAAGGTCATCGTGGCGATCAACAAAGATCCGGAAGCGCCTATTTTCAACGTCGCTGATTATGGTCTCGTTGCCGATCTCTTCAAAGCGGTTCCCGAACTTACGGAAGAGATCAAGAAAATGAAAGGCTAAGCCGCTCTTACGAGCCGAACGGCAGCAGCCGCTGCTGCTGCCGTACTCGCCGGATGATCACAAAATGTTCTCCTCCTCACCGCTACTGCGCAGTGAATCCTCCATCGATCACCAATTCCGCTCCGGTGACGAAGGACGATTCGTCTGACGCCAGGTAGAGTACGCCATACGCGACCTCCTCTGGTTTCCCATCCCGCCCCAGCGGCGTCATGCTGAGCACCATCGCCCGCCGCGCCGCATCGAGAGGAGCAGTCATTGGCGTGTCAATGCGACCCGGGTGGACTGAATTCACTCGAATCTTCTCTTTGGCGTACTGCACAGCGGCGTTTTTTGTGAGCAGCCGCACCGCCCCCTTGCTCGCCTGATACGCTGGAATATTCGCCAATCCGACAAGTCCCGCCACAGATGAGATGTTAATGATGGAGCCGCCGCCCGCCCGCCGCATCGCAGGAATCGCATGCTTCATCCCCAGGAAGACGCCGGTTTGGTTGACATTAATCACCTCATTCCATGCCTCCAGGCTTGTCTCATCAAGCGGAGCCATGCGCACAATTCCGGCATTGTTCACTAAAACGTTGAGCCTGCCATAGATGCGTTCGGCGGCGTCCACCGCTTTTTGCCAATCGCTTTCCGACGTCACGTCGAGTCGTACGAACGTCGCCGCACCGCCTTGCTGCACGATATCCTGCGCCGCTTGTTGTCCAAGCTCTTCCAGCACATCGCCAAGCACGACCTTGGCGCCTTCACGGGCAAACAGACGCGCCTCACATTCTCCCATGCCGCGCGCCGCGCCAGAAATCACTGCAACTTTTCCCTCGAGTCGCCCCATGACTATGCCCTCCTTCATTGTTCTCTATACACCGCTGTCCAATCTTCCCTCAAGCGCGTTCTTACGCAGGGTCTCACCGCTTATCTACACTTGCGAGACAAAGGTCGCCGCCGTTACAATTCATGGGAAGAAAGGCCGGGGACATGATTGGACAACAGATTATTGGACCAACTTCTCACTACTTCTATTCTCAACGCCTCAAGCTTCACTATGTAGACTGGGGGAATGCAGAAAAGCCGCTTGTCGTATTGGTGCACGGCGGACGCGATCATGCACGCAACTGGGATTGGGTCGCGCTGGCCATCCGCGATGATTACCATGTTGTCGCTCCTGATCTGCGCGGGCATGGCGACTCGGAATGGGCGCACGGCAGTGAGTACGCCATGGTGGAATATGTCGTTGATCTTGCGCAGATGCTCGCACAACTCGACGCGTTTCCCGTGATCTTGATTGGCCATTCCCTCGGCGGCGGCATCGTATTGCAGTATACAGGAGTGTACCCTGAACGAGTCAACAAGGTTGTGGCGATTGAAGGGCTTGGTCCCCCTCCTCAAATGATCCAGCAGCAGCCAAAACATGCGCATGAGCGCATGCAATTATGGATCTCGCAGATGCGCGCCCTCGCCGGGCGCTTACCGCGCCGGTACAAGACGCTCGACGAAGCGATCAAACGCATGCAAGAAGCAAATCCCCGGCTTACCGCTGCACAGGCCTATCACCTGACGGTGCACGGCATGAATCGCAACGAGGACGGCACGTACACGTGGAAGTTTGATAACTATGTCCGCGCGCAATCGCCATATCGTTTTAATGTAGACGATGCGTGGGAAATCTGGGGACGGATTACGTGCCCAACGTTGTTGTTCCGCGGAGCGGAGTCATGGGCTTCGGATCCTGTTCAGGATGGGCGCGCGAAGGCGTTCAAAAACGTGAAAGTCGTGACGGTTCCGAACGCCGGCCATTGGGTCCATCACGATCAGTTAGATTTTTTCGTCAAAGCAGTGCGGGAATTTTTGCACTCGTAGAAACGCGCCGTCGCGCGTCTCTCGCGCTTCCGCGTTATGAGGCGAGAATAATGGGAGACAACACCTTCTCTTCAAGCCATGAAGACAGATCGCCAAGACTGCGCGCATTGATTTCATGGCCCATGTCATACTCACGATAGGTGACCGGCACTTTCAAGTCTCGCAGCGTTTCAACAGATTGCCGCGCCCGGCCCACATCAACGAGTTCATCTCTGCTGCCGTGCTGAATCAGCACAGGGAGCTGCTCAGTCGCCGGCACATCAGGGAGCATCGAGAGGAGGTCGCGCGGCAGCCACGAGCTGAGCGCCGCCACCGCCGAGAAACGTTCGGGTTCGCCAAGAGCTAAACTATAGGCCATGACGCCGCCCTGGCTGAAGCCGATCACTGCTAGTTTCTTGCTGTCGATAGGATAACGCTGCAACGCCTCGGCGAGAAAGTCCTGCACGAGCTCGCGGGCTTTGGCGACTGAGCGTATATCCAGCGATCCTCCCATGCTAAGGGGGAACCACCCATAGCCAACCGCAGAGCCGCCGATGGGGATTTGCAGCGGACCTTGCGGACAAATCACCAGGAACTTTCCGCCACACACGTAGGGCGCCAGACTCATAAGATCGAGGGCATTCGCTCCCCACCCATGGAGTGTGAGAAGGGTCGGGTGCGGTCCCAGACCTGCAGGTTCATAGACTGTATGTACCAGTTGCATGCGATCCTCCCACCAGGAGTGTTGTGTCAGTGGTACAGGAAATCCTGCACCGTAGCAAGAAAATTCCCTTGTTCTCTTAAGCGAAGCGAAAATCTCACGAGCGCAAACGGCCAAGGATCTTCACTCCGCAGGGTGTATCTTGAGCGCCGCCGACGGAGCGCTTTCAGCCGCTTGTTCCTCTTCTCCGATCCATTGCTTCACCCATGGCAACAATAAAAACGCCGGCCAGGCAAGAAAGAAGGTCGCAGTAAAATACGCTGCGTACCCCACTTCCTGTGTAACCGCGCCAGAGAAAGCGCCGGAAAGAGAGCGGGTCAGACCAAATAACGCGCTCAACAGCGCATACTGGGTAGCGGCTTGCGCCCTATTGCAGATACGCATCATAAACGCGAGAAACGGAGACGTACCAAGTCCTCCACAAAAGGACTCGATGACAGACGCACCGTACATAAGGGCGCTAGAAGGCGGCAGCGCCGCCGCCGCCGCATAGGCAAGGTTTGACACCGCCTGGGCAATCCCCAGAATCCACAATGCGTTAAACAGACCCCACGACTTCGCGAGATTCCCGCCTAGCAGCGCCCCGGCAATAGTGCAGACAACGCCGATCGTGCCAGGGACTGCGCCAATCTGGAGCGGGGTAAACTGCCGGTCGACCCAAAACGGTCTAACCATCGGTCCTAGCGCCATATCTCCTAATTTGAACGTCAGCACAAACAGCATGACATAGACAAAACCCTCTCGTCGCCAGAAATTCTGCACAGGACCGATCACTGCTTGTTGGATCGTCGCCCCCCAGCCTTCTCTGATTGGGCGGACAAAAGAAGTTTCTGGCGCACGAGCAGTCAGTACAGCACACGCCGCAAGCAACGCCGCCGCAGCGGCAAATGCGGCTTGCCAGCCAATGAATCCCGCGCCCGCAACAAACCCGCCGCCTGCACAGATGAGCGCGACGCGATAGGTGCTCACCCGCACGCCATTCGCCGGGCCAACTTCCTCTTCGTTGAGCAGTTCAATGGTATATGCGTCAATCGCAATATCTTGAGTGGCGGAGAATACGGCAAGCGCAATCAGTAATATCCATAACAGCAGGCCGGTCTGTGGCGGCTCAAGGAGGAGAAATAGTACAAGATCAACCGTCGCCAGCATCTGACAGACCGTCACCCAGGTTTTCCGTTTTCCCCATATATCGACCAGCGGAGCCCAGAGAAACTTCAGCGTCCAGGGGAGACCGGCCAGACTGATCAAGCCTATATCAGTAAGACTGACGCCATGACTGCGAAAGTAGACAGGGAAGGCGTCGAACAGTAAGCCAAAAGGAAACCCCTCGGCAAAATAGAGAAGAGCGACCCATGTGAGTTTTGTCCGAGTGGACAGGGGCTTTTCATAAAAGGAGGGAAAGGCAAAAGCCATTAGACCCCATGTGGCGCCAGCAGCGAGATGACCTGCCGGCCATGCCGCTGATAGATGCGAAAGTCGGAATCGGTTGTAAACACTCGGCTCTGATGATGCAATGCTAACATGCGAACCACACAAGCGTCCGCCAACGACATTGGTGCTTGTCGATACCTATTCATCAGACGTTCAGCAGATTCCGCCTCTTCTTCAAGGCGAAATGCAACGTTCAGCACGCCTTGCCGGAGCCAAGACACTACTTCTGATCCAATACCTCCGGCGCGTTTTAGTAGAAAAGCCACTTCTGTCAATACAGGCTCACACGTCAGCAGCGGGGCTTTTGAGTAACACTTCTTCGACACAAGAGCGGACGACGGCCAATTTGCTGACGCGCCGCCGCTTCGCCTCGGCTGCAACGAGGTTTTCTAAGTGTGTCGGGAATTTCAGTGAAAGCGTACGCATGACGTCAAGGTATTACACCGCTGGCAAGATGGCAATACAAAGGAGGGTATTCCGTCACACCTGCTCCTATGCGAGAGGAATCGACCCCGCTCATCTGCTTCGCACCACCCCAATTTTGGCGCAGTGTTGTTCAATCGGGCATAGACTACACTTTGGCGACGTAGGGTGGCAAATCGTCTGCCCCATGGCGACCAACAGATCGTTAATCTCAAGCCAGTGTTCTCGCGGAAGTTTGGCGCGAAGCGCCATTTCAGTCTCTTCCGGAGTCTTGGTCGCGACATACCCCCAGCGGTTAGAAATGCGGTGTACATGAGTGTCAACACAGATGCCAGGTTTCTGGTAGCCCAGGGTCACCACGAGATTCGCCGTTTTTCTGCCCACTCCTTTGAGTTTGAGCAGCTCATCAATCTCATCCGGCACGCGCCCACCATGCTGTTCAACGATTGCTCGGGAGATGTCGAGCACAGTTTGCGCTTTTACTTTATAGAAGCCCACTGGATAAATCGCCTTCTCGACCTCCGCTGGTTTCAGCGTCAACATTTTTTCTGGCGTATCAGCAAGAGCAAATAAGCGTCGCGCAGCCGGACCGGTGGTCTCGTCCTTCGTCCGCAAACTGAGGAGGCAGGCGATCAACACTTGATACGGGTCACGCGAAAGCGTGGCCATCTGAGTCACCACCGGAGCAGACCAAGTAGGCGCAGCCTGACGCAGGATATCGAAGACTTTACCAATCGCGCGATTCGTCACCACACTCTTCTTCTCTCCCCCCATGTTCAGCGCTGAATCGTCACAATACTCACTGACAGTGGCAGGGTGTCCTCTTGCTCTGCGATGTCTTCCCGCCACCATCGTAATCCAGCGCGGTCAAGTTGACGATAAAACTCTTCCGTGTTCGTCCGTCTGGCGTCCGCCAACACAGCGCTCCCGCCAGGAGAAAGATGGCGAGCCAGGAAATCCACCAGAGCCGGAAAAGTTGGCTGATCGTAGAGGATTTCCGCGCCAAGCATCAGCGAAAATTTTTGCTGCATCTCATCCTTTGTGAAATCCAACACCTTCGCCTCGAAAGATGGGCAGTTGTTGAGCTGCGCATTGAGCGTGGCGAAGGAGAGAGCGTCTGGTTCTCTATCAGCAAAGGTCACTCGCCCTCCTTTGAGAGCGGCGATAATGCCCGTCAAACCGAGACCACAGCCAAGATCAAGCACCTGGAGATCTTGGCAATCGATGCGGTCTTCAACATATCGCGCTAGCGTGAGCGCTCCTGTCCACAGATGCGCCCAGTACGGAGGCTCCTCAGTTTCATCCTGCAAAAGTGCTGCGCGATCTACATATTGTTCAAGATTCTTGACGCGTAGGAGCGTAAGGCGGCGAGCGCCGATGGTGAGTCCGAAAGGTTCGGTGTCGTATCGATGCATCACAGACTCTACCTCTTTACCCTGTCTCCCTTCGACAAAGCGCGACGGTATTCAGTAGGGCGTGTCTGTTACTGCGAGAAGCGATAGCGACGAAGCAATCCCCGGCAAAACACAGATTGCTTCGCTGCGCTCGCAATGACATCTCAGCGTAATTGAACGGCATTGCCAACCAAAGGAAGGGAACTCTTTAGCGGCTTTTTATTCAAATGCATTCAATCCGGTGATGTCGCGACCAATCGTCAAGCGATGAATATCCTCCGTTCCTTCATATGTATTCACCGTCTCCAGGTTCAGCATGTGCCGGATGATAGGATACTCATCGATGATGCCATTGCCACCGAGAATATCTCGCGCCAGCCGCGCAGTCTGCAAAGCTATAGACACGTTGTTCATCTTCGCCATACTGACCTGTTCAGGTCTCATCTTGCCTGCATCCTTGAGCCTGCCGAGGCGAAGCGCGAGGAGCTGTGCTTTAGTGATTTCGGTAATCATCCACACCAATTTGGACTGGACAAGTTGGTAGCCTCCAATAGGTCGAGAGAACATCACCCGGTTCTTCGCGTAATCGAGGGCGCTCTCGTAGCAGGCGATGGCGGCGCCGATCGCGCCCCACGAAATCCCATAGCGCGCCTGCGTGAGACACATGAGCGGCGATTTCAGCCCTCCTGAGCCAGGCAGCAAATTCTCTGCGGGAATCCAGCAATCCTCAAAGATCAACTCCGAGGTGATGGAGGCGCGCATGCTGAATTTCCCTTCAATGTCGAGCCGTGTAAATCCTTTCCGTTCTTTCTCCACCAGGAAGCCGCGGATCGTATCTTTTCCATTCTCTTCGAGCTTCGCCCACACCACGGCAACATCGGAGATCGAGCCGTTGGTAATCCACCGCTTCGTGCCGTTCAACACAAACCCGCCTTTTTCACGCCGCGCGCGGGTGATTATACCGCCGGGATTAGAACCGAAATCCGGCTCGGTCAGGCCAAAACAGCCAATGGCTTCGGCGCGCGCCAGCCGCGGCAACCAAAAACTTTTCTGCGCCTCCGAGCCGAAGGTGTAAATGGGATACATGACCAGGGATGACTGCACACTGGCAAACGAGCGCAGACCACTATCACCACGCTCAAGCTCCTGGCTCACCAGGCCATAACATACGCTGCTCAGACCTGCGCAACCGTACTGCGTCGGTAACGTGATTCCCAAGAATCCAAGTTGACCCAGACGCGGAATTAATTCTGTTGGGAAACTGCCTTCGCGGAAGCACTGTTTCACCCGTGGAAGAAATTCTTCATCAACGAACCGGCGCGCCACGTCGCGCACCATACGCTCCTCCTCGCTGAAGAGTTCTTCAATCTGATAGTAATCGACTTGGGACATTCTCTGTGCTCCCTTCATAATTGGCGGATAGCGTGTTCGCTCCACTCCTTACTATGGCAAGAACATTTGGTCATGAGCCAGAGAGCGCACGGAGTGAGCAGGCTATTAAAGCGAAGCAGGACCATACGCTATCTGCTATAAGCCGTGCGGTCGTCCTTCTCCACGCGGATCAGACACGCCGGTGATCACGCCAGAGGATACATCAACCTGGAGCGCTTGCACATTCCCGAATGGCGTTCTTCCGTCGCCAGTGTCTTCAACCACGGTTACTTTGTGGCCGAGCTGACGCAGCGCATTGATAAGCCCCTCGGGAGGGTTGTCTTTCTTTGCTTCGACCAGCAGCTCGTCAGGAAACCACTGATGATGGATGCGCGGCGCGAACATCGCTTCTGGCAGCGTCATGTGGTAAGCCAGCACGTTGAGCAGCACCTGCAACGTTGCACTGATAATGCGCGATCCACCAGGACTGCCAAGGACGAGAATGACTTTGCCGTCGCGGGTGACGATGGTGGGACTCATACTGCTCAGCGGCGTCTTTCGCGGCGCCACGGCATTAGCGCTGTTCTCACCGATCAATCCGAAGGCGTTTGGATGACTCTCCTGCGCGCTAAAGTCATCCATCTCGTCGTTGAGCATGACTCCAGTCCCTGCCGGCATGACGCCGCTGCCAAAATAGAGATTCACAGTCTGTGTGGTCGCTACAGCATTTCCGTCTTTATCAATAATGGAGATATGAGTTGTGCTCGTGGATTCTATTTTCCCCGGCTCTGCCGTAGGAACCGCTTCACTTGGGGTCGCTTTGCTGAGATCAATCTTCGCTCGTTGACGTTCTGCATACTCTGGAGACGTCAGCATGGCTATTGGCGCTTGCGTAAAGTCTGGATCTCCCAGGTAGCGAGCGCGGTCGTGAAAGGCAAGACGCATTGTTTCAGTCAAGACATGAATCGACTTCGGAGTATGAAAGCCAAATTCTTGCAAAGGGTAACCAGAGAGCATGTTCAGCATCTCAGCAATCAAGACGCCGCCTGAACTCGGCGGGGGCATAGCGTGTATGTGCGCCCCGTGAAACGTACTCACCACAGGCGTCCGATACATCACGCGGTAGTTATCCAGATCCTCTTGTGTGATAAGCCCACCGCGTTCCTTCATTTCCTGGACAATGGCCTTTGCCACTCGGCCTTTATAGAAGGCATCCGTTCCATGCTCTGCGATCTCTCGTAAGGTGCGCGCCAGGTCTTTCTGCACTAATAACTCGCCCTCTCGCAGAGGACGATCATCACGAAAATAGATCGCGCGGGTGGCTGGAGCATCCCCAAGCAGTTTCGCTCGATACCCAATGGCTCCTGCTAATTGCGGGTATATTGGAAACCCGTCTTCCGCGAGGCGAATCGCTGGGGCCATGACCTCCTTCAGCGGCATCGTCCCATACTCCTTTTGCACCTCCACCAACCCAGCCACGAGACCGGGAACCGCCACAGCCAGGGGGCCGTTGCGGCTCAGCTCCGGAATTGCTTTTCCGCCGCGCACGAACATGTCCCGAGTTGCCGCTAGCGGGGCGCGTTCGCGAAAGTCCACCGCGATAGTTTCCTTGCTTTTAGCAAGATACAATAGGAAGAAGCCGCCGCCCCCGATACCAGTCGATTGCGGCCGAATAACACTGATCGCAAACGAAGCAGCCACGGCGGCATCTACGGCGTTGCCGCCTCGCTTGAGCATCTCTACGCCTGCCGCGCTTGCCTGGTCGCCGGCAGTCACCACCATGCCCTGGCGGCCCGTCGCTACAAAAGGGCCATATTTTGCGGCATCTTCAGCACCCGCCTGCGCTTTCGTCGACGTAGAAAAAGAAAAAAGGAGAGCCGTAAGAAAGACTGTAAAATGGCGGAGGTAGAGTATCATGAGCATTCTCCAGCGAAACTCGCCCGAGTATATGTAAGCAGGTCGTCCTCAGCAACGCGTTTCCGGCTAAAGAAGCATCGTCTTGAAAAATACAGAGCAGGTTGGTACGGTGCCGAGGAGGAGGAGCCCAGCATGGCTTCTGTCAATAAAGTTATTCTTGTCGGCAACTTAGGAAAAGATCCGGAAGTCCGGTATACCCCGAGTGGAAAGGCGGTCGCAAAGTTTCCTGTAGCCACCACAGATTCGTGGCTGGACCAGGAGAGTGGACGGCAAGAGCGCACCGAGTGGCACAACATTGTGGTGTGGGGGAAGCAAGCGGAGAACTGCGGACAGTACTTAGCAAAGGGCCGACAGGTGTATCTTGAAGGCTCCATTCGCACCCGCAGCTACGACGATAAGGACGGGAACAAGCGCTACATCACCGAAATTGTGGCGCAACGCGTGCAGTTTCTCGGCGGTGGCGGCGGAGGCGGTAGTGGCCGTGGGATACAACACGAAGGCGGCTCAGGCGGTGGCGGCTTTGATGACTTCGGCGGTCCTATCCCTGATGATGATGTGCCGTTCTAGGCAGCTGCTACTTCGGCGATCCCGTCTTTGATCACCGCCCGTCCTTCAGGATTCTCCGTTTCATACGCATACACTTTTACGCCATCGCGATCTGGTTGAGGCCAGATCACGGTGGTGATCGTCTGTCCGGGAAAAACTGGACGAGCAAAACGCGCTCGCAATCGTTTGAGCCGCCGCGGGTCGCCGTCGCACAAATGGTCGATCATCACTTTTGACGTAAACGCCATCGTACAAAGCCCATGCACGATGATGCCCGGTAATCCCGCCATTTTCGCTACATTCTCATCCGTATGGATGGGATTATGGTCGCCTGACGCTTGAGCGTAGCGGTAGGTCTGATCCGTGTCGATCCTTTGCGGCACACGTAGAAGAGGCTCCCCTTTCAAGACTGAAGACTCCTCGGCCGCCTCTTCAAGTCTTCGCTCCCTTCTTCCTCGTCCACGAATGAACGCCGTAAAGAGCATGCGTTGGACGAGTTCATTTTGCTGGGTGGTAGAGAGTACTTCGACAACGACGGACTCCCCTGTCGTCTTTTCTCCGATCGAGAGGATCTTCGCCGTACTTGTGATAATGTCGCCAGGAGCAACGACACGGTAAAAGTACATATCCTGCTCGCCGTGCAAGAGGCGTAACAGATCAGCGCCTAATTCCGTGTCCGTCATCACCAACATAATCGGCAGCCATCCCATCACCACGCCAAACATGGGTGGTGCGACAATGCCGCCTGGTCTCTCCGTATCCACAAAGTATGGATTGTCCTCGTTGTACGCCTGGGCGTAGCGAAGAATTGCCTCTGCG
>DATLYA010000276.1:0-5610 GCA_035575235.1 Candidatus Methylomirabilota bacterium | reverse complement strand
AAATACGGCCTCTCCTCCTGGAAGAAATTTCCCTTTTCCTCTCATTCTCTCCGCTGTTCCTGTGTCGATCTGGCGGCACAGGAATTGCGCTTTCCTTGCTGAATTGCTGGAAGCAATGATGCGTTCTGTTTCTCTTTCTCCATTTATCGCCAAACAGCCGTTGCCAGGAATTGGTTCAGCGCCGGGATCCTCGCACCCGAATTTTGCACGGGTGTTGGAGGGGATTCAGCGGGTGCACGCGCCTGGAGCTTTTTCTTCTGTATACCGCGCCGGTCAGCGTAATAGTTTGGCATCGCACCACCTCGCCTCCTTACCAAAAAGCTCGCCCGCTAGTGGACAATCTGTTCGCCTGCTTCCGCAATTCCTTCGTGATCCCCGCTTGCTCGCGCCAGTGTTCTCTGGACGTGTGCGCCCCCTGAAAAGCGAGACTCGGCTTCCTCAAGCGTCACAAGAAGCAGCCTCGTCCAGGCCGCAGTTCACGGTGCGTACGTTTGGACCCGTCATCACAGCAATGGCGCAGCAGGTTGGCGTTGACCCGGCGTTAAGTCTTGCGATTGCTCGGGCAGAATCAGGAACAAACGCCGCCCACAGTAAGGAAATTGTCTTGAACCCACGAGCCGTGAGTCCTGCTGGAGCAGCTGGGATATTTCAGTTAATGGCCGCTACGGGAAAGGAACAACTGCAGGAAATTGCTCCAGGCCAAACTTATAATCCATTCAACCCGCACCAAAATATCCGGCTCGGGGTAAACTATCTCAAAGAAATGACGGAAACGTTTTCGGAAGGGACGGCGTTGCGCAACGGACTGAGCGCCGTGGCAGGAGCGAATGATCAGGAAGTACAGCGTCTAGCCGCCGCCGCCTACAATGCTGGACCAGGACGCGTCGCTAAAGCACAAGCACTGGCGCGCGCTAACGGATACAACCCTGCGCACTACCACAACATTGAACGTTACTTGCCGCAGGAAACGCAGCAGTATGTGAAGAAGGTCGAACGTTTTGTCGCTGAGTTCCGTGATGAACGGACGCCTGACTCAAGTCTTCGCACTTTTGCTCAACAACCACGTCGCGTCACGAATGAAGAGAGAGCATAATCGCAACCTTAGAAATTGGTCTCCCTCGTTCACTAATTCGTCCAACAGCGCCTGGGCCTCTGGTAATTCTTGAGCGTCGAATCTTTCAGTAAACCAGTTATAGATCTCGGATAACGGGCGGTGAGCTTCTCTCTGCTTGCCTTGTTGCCGCCACAGGCGCTCGTTTCATCCGGCAAGCTCCGCCGCCGCTAGCAAGACCGGCGGCGCTGGGCAAGTTCTATAGTTGCTGAAGTGATGTTCGGCGAACCTCACGGAATGGAGCCCACGCGCCTCGGCCGCTTCAATTTGTTCGAGAGTTTCCTTGTGAAACGTAGCCACTGAACGGCCCAGGCTTGGATGATGGTCCATGATGGACAAGGTGGCGAATTTCATATTCCTCCGATGACTTTTAGCTTTTAGAAGAGCCAGAAAGGATGGAACACGGATTCCCTCACACACGGAAATCGCGGTATAATGCTGGCGGTCAATAGAAAAAGCGCTATGATAGACAAAAAAATCAAACGTATACGCCACAGGCTTGCTAACTATGAGCCAGAGTTGCCCGTTGCTGAAGCCAACAGGCGCGCTGCCGTGGCCATGATTTTACAGCCTCAAGAACATGACCTGCACATGCTCTTCATCCACCGCGCGCATCATCCCCACGATCCCTGGTCCGGACATATGGCGTTCCCAGGGGGCAGACAAGATCCCGAAGATCTCGATTTGAGCTTTACGATCTACCGGGAAACCAAAGAAGAGGTCGGCATCGACCTCAACGTGCACGGCGAATACTTGGGCCGCTTGACTGAACTGCAAGCCATGGCGCGTGGGCGACCGACCAATATGTTCGTGTCGCCCTTTGTGTATCTTGTTTCTCCTGAAGCGTCACTGGCTCCCGATCCAGTAGAGGTACAAGATACGATCTGGGTGCCGTTGTCATACATGGAGCAGAAGGGGAGCGAACGTCTGGTGTCGCGGCCAACGCCAGACGGGCCCTCTATCCACGTGCCGGCGCTCGAATACGGAGGGAAAACGATTTGGGGATTAACGTATCGGATGCTGCGAGGATTTCTAGAACTCATTGATGAATCGTAAACCACACAAAAAGAAAGCAGGGTTGTCACGGGCGCCAAAGCCCGCAGCTGCTCCAATACGGCCGGTGGCGGCCACGGCAAAGCCAGTCGCCGCAGCGGATAAGCTGGCCGCTGCGGCGACTGAAAGCAAATCACCTGTCAAGAAAAGCCTCGGGGGAACGCCGCGATTTGTACGCTGTCAACTTATTGGCCCAGACGGTAAAATTCGCCCTGGCTGGGAGATGTGGCTGGGACAACACTGCTTCGGACGCGCTGACCGAAAGGAAATCTTACTCAAAAGCCTGGAACGACAACAACAACCGCCGCAATCGTTTCATTGGCGAGAGGTTCATCGCCAACGGTTTGAACGCACACGCGCCCCCAAAGGCGCGGAGGAGGCGGAAGCTGAACATGAGCCCGAAGACGACGAGTAAATCCACGTCGGTCTTCATCATTATACCAGCAACGCGCAGTCATCTCAGGAGGGAACTATGGCGCAATTTGATATTGTCTTTGAGGGCGGCGGAGCGAAAGGGATTGCGTTCGCGGGCGCACTCGATGTCTTTTTCCGTCAAGCGCACACTGTCCGCCGGGTTGTCGGCGCCTCAGCCGGGGCTATTTCCGCCGTTTTGGTAGCGGCTGGTTATACTCCCCAAGAACTGCTTGAAGCGGTCACCGAAAAGTTACCCAATGGCAAGGCGCGCTTCTCCACCTTTATGGATCGTCCTTCCCATGATGATTTCACAGAGGACGTAAAACAGAAAAGCGCTACGCTGCAAGCGTTTAATGACGTGCGCGTCCCCCTTATTGGGGCTCTGGGCGAGCGAGCGCTTAATGCCTTGCTCCGCCTTCCATTATACGCGCAGATCTTTTCCTTCATCGAGTGTGGCGGTCCGTTTGTGGGGCGCGAGTTTTGCACCTGGCTGCAGGAAAAACTGCAGAAGAAAGGATTTCAGGCAACCGACACCTTACAAACCTTCGCCCGGAAAACCGCCATTGATCTCTCGGTTGTCGCTTCAGACACCACCGAAGAGGAAATGCTCATTCTGAACAGCCGTACGGCTCCTCTATGCCCTGTGATCATGGCTGTGCGCATGTCGATGAGTATTCCGTTTATCTGGCAAGAGGTGATCTGGCGGCAAGAGTGGGGACCGTATCTGGGCCGCCAGAAAACCGGGCACGCCATTGTGGACGGCGGCGTGTTGTCCAATTTCCCCATTCGACTCATCGCCGATAGCGCGCCGGATATTCGTGAGATCATGGGCAACATGGACCCGAACGCCGCCAAAAATCTCGGCCTCCTGATTGACGAAACCTTAGAAGTCACCAATGCGCCACAGCGACGGCGCGATGAAAAATTTTTCTCGCAACTCCGCACAGTGCAACGCGCCATGCGTCTGGTCGATACCATGACCGGCGCGCGCGACCTTGAAGAAATGGCAAAACATAAAGACGAGATTTGCCGTCTCCCAGCCAAGGGCTACGGCACGACAGAGTTCGATATGACTGAGACTCGCATCCAGGCGTTGATCGAGGCCGGACGGCAAGCCATGCGGCGGCATTTAGGGTTGGGGTAAAATTGGTTGGCTCTTTAGAGCCCTAACACATCCTTCATTGCATACAGCCCTGGCTTCTGCTGGGGCAGCCAGCGTGCAGCGCGCAGCGCGCCGCGCGCCAGACATTCACGACTCTGGGCGCGATGCGTGAATTCCAGGCGTTCCGCGAAGCCGGCAAAGACCACGGTGTGATCGCCTACCACGTCGCCGCCGCGCAGCGCGACGATGCCGATTTCATCATTTGTCCGCTGCCCGGTGATGCCCTGTCGCGCCAGTTTCGCCTGACGGTCAAAATCTTTCCCTTGCGCTGCGGCAATGGCTCGACCCAGGGCTAACGCCGTGCCGCTGGGCGCGTCGATCTTGAAGCGATGGTGGATCTCCATAATCTCGGGGTCAAAGCCGTCTTGCAGAATCCGGGCGACCTCTTCGACAACCTTCAGCAATACATTGACGCCGACGCTCATATTCGGGGCGATAAGCGTACGAGTCTGGGGAGCAATGCGCTCCGCTTCAGCACGTTGCTCGGCGGAAAAGCCGGTGGTCCCAATAACGATAGCCGCTCCTTTCGCCACGGCCATACGCAAATGCGCTAGCGCCGCTTCCGGTAAGGTAAAATCCAGCGTCACCGTCTCCGGCGTGGCCAAAGCGCCGTAGTCGGCGGTCACTTCCACACCGATCGGACCAATCCCGGCCACTTCGCCAGCGTCTTTTCCCAACGCCCAGTGTTTCGCCGCCTCTACAGCGCCAACAAGGCGCATCTCCGGGTTCTCATGCACAAGGCTCACTAACAGTTTGCCCATGCGGCCAGCCGCACCACAGATGATGACGTTGATTGACATACGTCCTCCCAAAGCACGTAGGGGCACAGCGTCGCCGTGCCCCTACACAACGGGTAGCCACGCAAAGCTACCCAACATTTTTTCTTTGCTCGATCTCTAAATCAGCTCAAAATCTTTCAGCGTCGCCTTCAACTTCGCGGCGTTGCCTTCCGCCATCGCCACCAATGGCAACCGCAGCTCCGGCTCACACTTCCCCATCAGCGCCAGCGCCGTTTTCGCCGGAATCGGATTCGTTTCAATGAATAACGCGCGGATGAGCGGCAACAGTTTAATTTGCAGTTGCGCGGCTTTTTCCCATTGTTTACTGAGGCAGAGGTTAGCGAGATCAGCCATCTCTCTCGGCGCGACATTCGCCGCCGTGCTGATGACGCCCTTACCTCCTAAAGACATCATCGAGAAGGTCAGCGAATCTTCGCCAGACAGAATCGCCAGTTTGTCTCCGCAGGCGGCAATAATATTGAGCACCTGATCGATTGAGCCAGCAGCTTCTTTGACGCCAACAATATTATCGATCTCCGCCAGACGCGCCATTGTGCTCGGCTCGATATTAGAGCCGGTCCGACCAGGAATATTGTAGAAGATGATGGGAAATCCTGGAGCGGCTTGCGCCACGGCTTTGTAGTGTTGATAGATGCCTTCTTGAGTCGGACGATTGTAGTAGGGAGAAATCATCAATGCGCCGTCGGCGCCGACCTCCTGCGCTTCCCGGGTCAGGCGAATGGCTTCAGCGGTTGAATTTGATCCCGTGCCAGCCACAACCGGAACGCGCTTTTTCACCTGCTTGACCACGAACCGCACGACCTGCGTATGCTCTTCGTGCGAGAGCGTCGCCGATTCGCCGGTTGTGCCGCACGGCACAATGCCATGCGTTCCACTGGCGATGTGCCACTCGATCAGTTCAGCCAGCCGTTGCTCATCCACTCGCCCGTTTTTGAACGGTGTGACGAGCGCCACCAGTGAGCCTGCAAACATAAGCGCCTCCTGTCGGCTACAGGTCCCCTCTCCCCTTGTGGAAGAGGGAGGAAAAATCAAACCTCAATTACTCCCTCAAACACTTCCTCGGCGGGACC
>DATLYA010000275.1:0-28999 GCA_035575235.1 Candidatus Methylomirabilota bacterium | reverse complement strand
CACGGAGGCCCGCTCGCCGATCAGAGCCAGGAGTGGGGCGTACAGGAGGTGAAAGAGCGGCATGTGATTATCGAAGATGTCCCGATAGGGCAGCAAGCCCTGAGTCCAGCCCCAGACGACATGGAGATGCTGCGGTTCATCTGAGTCGATGGGATAATGAAACACGTAGAGCAGTCGTAAGACAAAAGTGACGACGAGCAATAGGCCGATCAAGCGAGGCTCAGACACGCGCGGGGCGAGGATAGAGAACAAGGGGTGCTTCCCATCTTCTTAATCTACAAGAGAAGATAGGAGCCAGGAGTGAGACAGACGAGAGGGACTTCACCTACATTGTCTCAGGAAACACCCTCAAAGTACGAAAGGAAAAACCCTCTCGCGCCTTTTGGTCTCCTGAGGCTAATGACAGGAAGTTCAGGAGTGGGCTCTGCGTGATCCCAGCATCGCGCCTAAGTCCCCTTACGGACGGAAGCTGAGCAGGCCGACCTTTATTCGAGCCCGGGTGAAATCGTGGATATGAACGTGTCGGCAAAAGTGAAGACTTCCTGCGCCGACGAGAGGAAAGGTTCAATGCTCGCGGTTTTCGCCCCAGCTTGGCTCACGGATGCTGCAGGTATAGATTGCTATTGCTATGAGGAGAGGATGGATGAAACGTCCACGACGCCAATCAGTCCAACTCAGCGGGCGCCTGCAATGGGCAAGGGTAAGCGACCGACAGTTTCATTGCCACGAGCGCTATCGTGCGTGTGATGTGAGCGTGTGTCGAGGAGCCGCATGGACCAGCTCAGCGCCCTGACCGAAGTGGCGACGTTAAATATCCTGGTTGTGCTGTTACGCCCACTGCTCCAGGAGGAATTTTCCGTCGCGCTTGCCACACACAAGGCCGCTGGGACGCTCTCGCAGAAACGCGCCTTGCTCCTCTACAAGGTGCTCGGGGAAGTGGCCAACCTGGCCGCTCAACTTCACACCCGCCACCGTCTCCTCCTCGAGACAGGGCGCACAGGGCAGCTCCCGCCGGACCACCTTGCCGCCATGGCGGCAATCGCGCCCCAGTGCGAAACACCGCTGCGACACTTGGCTGCGACCCTGCGTGCTATCCATCCCGTCTGGGGATTGAAGCCGCAAACAGTGGTGGATCGTCTTTCCCAGTGGGGCAACGGGGCCGCAGGCGCGCCACGGTTTTTGGAAGAGCTCCGTTGGGAGATGGCCCGTCAAGCAGGAAGGGCCGTCCCCTGGCGGCAGGCGTTCTCGACGCGGCTGGATCAGCTTCTGGCCGAGCTCGACGCCAATCATCGCCAGATCCAGGATGGGCTGGCAGCCGTCCGGCAGTGGTTGCGGACGGCATTCGTCTTCTCTGAGGAGTTCTTTCCGCACTAGGAGCCGCCTCCGAAAGCATTAAGAGCTTAAGAAACCGTGAAGCCCTCGTGAGAGACCCGGCCGTCGCAGGCGGCGAGAGCGTCTCAGGGGCGACGCGGCGTCAGCACATCGCCGGCCGTGCAGAGCTCTCGGCAGACCGCCGAGAAATTTGACCCCGGCTGGAGATAGATTAACATTTAGTGACCGCCGAAGCTCCTGAGGCAGTTCACCGCATTGTGGACTACAACGAGCTCTCTCCTCTGCTTGCGCAACCAACTGCGGTGAGAGATATGAAACAAGAGGGATGAAAAAACTATGCCCCTGCTGCATGAACGCCGCTCTCCTGTGTTGCGCTACGGTGTCGCCAGCGCCCTCGTAGCGGCCGCGCTGTTCCTGACCTTTCTCCTGCATTCCCTGCTTGATCCGCCCGTTTTTTCCGTCTTTTTTGCTGCGGTCATGATCAGCGCCTGGTATGGCGGCCTGGGCCCGGGACTCTTAGCGACACTCTTAGCCGTCTTGGCGATTGATATTGCGTTTCTTTCCTCGCCCGAGACGCCGGCGCTGAACCCGCAGAGCTTCCTTCGTCTGACCCTTTTTGCTTTGGTTGCTCTGTTGATTAGTTCTCTCACTGCTGCGCGGAAACGAGCCGAAGAGGCGCTCCGGAAGGCCCATGATGAGTTAGAACTACGGGTCCACGAGCGCACCCGAGAACTGGCGCAGGCCAATGACTCGCTGCGAGCAGAAATCACCGAACGCAAACGAGCCGAAGAAGAACTCTGGCGTTTGCAGCGCGAGATGGGGCGTGTCGAGCCGCTAGCGGCGCTTGGGCGGATCACCGCCACGATCGCCCATGAACTTGGCACGCCGTTGAATTCAGTGCTCGGGTACAGTCAGCTCCTGGCCCAGGAGGAACTATCCGAGAACGCGCGCGAGTGTGTTCAAATCATTGAAACCCAAGTACAACGGATGGTGGAGATCATTCACCACTATCTCTCTCAGACCCGCAATGCAGGACGGCGCTTCAAGCCCATTTATCTCCACACGCTGCTCTGCGAGACTTTGCTGCTCCTCGATCCGATTTTCCGGCAGCATCACGTGCGTGTTATGACACGGCTGGCGGAGGATCTTCCCGCCCTGCATGGCGATGAAGCTTCGTTACAACGGGTCTTTATCAACGTGCTGAACAATGCGGTGGACGCAATGGAACAGGGAGGAACTGTGACGATTACGACACGCGCCACTGCGCCGACCGAATCCGTTCACCCTGGGGTCTGTATTGAGGTCAGTGACACTGGAAGTGGGATTGTTCCCGAGCTGTTGCCGCGGGTGTTCGAGCTCTTTGTCACAACCAAAACGTCCGGCAAAGGTACGGGTTTGGGGCTGGCTGTCTGTCAAGAAATTGTGAAGGCGCACGGGGGCGCGATTTCCCTGAGGAACCAGCTTGGGGCCGGCGCCTGCGTCCAAATCTTACTACCGGCAGAACACAGTGTTGCACAGACAATGAAAGTTGAGGCGAAACATGCAGACGCACCTCTTAATCGCGGACGATGACGCCGTAACCTGTCGATTGTTTACCAGAGTGCTTGGCGAAGAAGGGCATCACGTAGAGTGGGTGCAGACCGGCGAGGAAGCGTTGGAGCGCCTGCGACAGAATACGTATGACCTGCTCGTAGTGGACGTGCGCATGCCGGGCGTCTCAGGGCTTGAGGTCACGCGCGCCGTACATCATAACCACCCTGGGTTGCCAGTTGTCGTGATGACTGCCTTTGGCTCAATGGAAACAGCAATCGAGGCCATTCGAGAAGGAGCGTTTGATTACATCTCGAAGCCTATCAATTTGGACGAACTGAAAAACGTAGTCACTCGCGCTTTGGCTGGCAAAGCATGGCAGAATCAGCCTAGAGAGGACGTCGCCAGCGAGGAGGACCCAGAGCCGCTGGGGGCGGTAATCGGTAGGAGCGTCGCCATGGTGGAGGTGTATAAGATCGTGGCGCGGGTCGCTCCAACCAAAAGCACGGTCCTGATCCTGGGAGAGAGCGGGACTGGAAAAGAGTTGATCGCGCGAGCCATTCACCAGCACAGTCCCCGTGCGCAACGTGCGTTTGTGGCGGTAGATTGTGGGGTGCTCACCGAAACGCTGCTGGAAAGCGAATTGTTTGGGCATGTGCGCGGTGCGTTCACCGGCGCCGTGGCGGATAAGAAGGGCGTATTTGAGGAGGCGCAAGGCGGCACCTGCTTTCTGGATGAAATCGGCGACATCAGTCCACGCATGCAGGCCAAGCTCCTCCGCGTACTGCAAGAACATGAAATCCGACGCGTTGGAGGAAAGGACTGGACCAAAGTCGACGTGCGAGTAATCGCCGCCACGAATCAGGATCTCGCCGAGCTGGTCAAGCAACGCCGGTTTCGCCATGACTTGTACTACCGGCTTAACGTCATCACCCTGCGCCTGCCGCCCTTACGGGAACGAGTAGAAGATATTCCTGCGCTTGCGCATTATTTCCTGAGGCGTTACAGCCGGGAGCATAGCAAAGCCGTGACAAGTATTGCGACAGAGGCGATGGACTTGCTGCGGGCGTATCCTTGGCCGGGGAATATTCGCGAGCTCGAAAACACCCTCGAACGGGCGGTGGCGTTCGCGCGTCAACCAATCCTGACTCCGGAAGACTTGCCAGTGGAGGTGCAAGAAGGCCGGGCGCCAAACTGGTTGGACGGTCTCGCACCGGGCGATGCCTCCTGGTTCGCGGCGACGCCCACGCTCGAAGAAGTGAGCAAACGCTATGTGCAGTATGTTCTGAGCACTACCCAGGGCAATATCTCCCGCGCCGCGAAGATTCTGGATATCGACCGCCGCTCGCTCTACCGCTTACGCCTGAGCGCTTGCTCAAGGTCACGGCTGAGGTGTTGGGTCAAGCAACGTAGCGGCGCAACAAAACCGCTGCCGTACTAAATCGCCACACTCCGCATACCTTTCTGCCTCACTCCTCTCCACGAGACGGCGGGGTCCAAAAATCGTGTTCTCCGGAAGAGCAGTATCTGGCAAGAAAGCTGTGGGGCCGCGCTTCGTCTTGCCGGAAGGGTCGATATCGATTAGCCTTGAAGCTGCGGTGATCAGGGAGGCGTATCATGGCGATCACGTTAAATCACACCATTGTTCCGGCGCATGATAAAGAAGCGTCAGCGCGATTTTTTGCCCATATCTTTGGCCTGCGCTATGAGGGGCCAAGCGGGCATTTTGCGCCGGTTCGAGTCAACGAGACCCTTACTCTGGACTTTGATAACGCCAGCTCCTTTGAACGGCATCACTATGCCTTTCATGTCAGTGATGAGGAGTGTGACGCCATTCTGCAGCGCGTGCAGGAGGCAGGACTCGCCTATGGCAGCGATCCGTGGCATCTGGAGAATCGGCGCTTGAACGCCTGGAACGGCGGACGGGGATTTTACTTTCGCGACCCGAATGGCCATATTCTGGAGGTGATGACACGAACGTAGCCGCGCCCCTCAGGAATTTTGACAGGCAGGTTCGGTGCTGTACACAGTCTTCGTAGGGGCGCGGCGCGCCCCGCCAGCGCAGAGCTCTTGTTCTGCCGGGGTGTAAGCGCCGATTTTGCTCGTCAAAGTTCATTAGACTCCAGGAGGTCGTACACGCGTTTTGTGTGAATCACCTGCTCCCTCGTTGGGCGTCAGGGCGTCTGGCTCATTATCGTCTTTCCTGCCAATCTCCAGCAACAGGGGCGCCCAAAAGCGCTGGAAGAATACGGAGCATACGTCTCTGGTAGGCTCTTCACTCACAGACGACCCGCCTGCAAGCTTCCTGCACCGGGCCTCGCTCTATACACTGTGTGTGACTGTGACGCTCTTTTTCTTCTTACCCGCTGAAATGGAAGGACTGCGGGTCGCCCAGGAGGGCGATCAGTGAACGCAGAAAGCGGGCGGCGTCAGCCCCATCGTTCACGCGATGATCGAAGGCCAGATGCAGCGGCAGACGCAAGCGAGGAACGAGCGTGAAGTGCTCGAGGTCCCCCTGTACGACCGGTTCGAGTCGGGCGCGCGCGACGCCGAGAATCGCCACTTCGGGATAGTTGATGATGGGCATCAAGGCGGTTCCGCCAATGGCGCCGAGGTTGGTGATGGTGAACGTCCCGCCTTGAAGATCTTCGCGGGTGGCCTTGCCGTCGCGCACTCGCGCGACAGTCTCCGTTACCTCTACGGCGAGTTCCGTCAGGCTCTTACGGTCTACATCACGCACGACCGGGACAAGGAGTCCTTGTTCTGTGTCCACCGCCACGCCGATATGGTAATACTGCTTGACAATGATCTCTTCGGTTTCTGGATTGATACTGGCGTTGAAGCGGGGAAACTGCTTGAGCGCTGTTGCCGCCGCCTGCATGAGCAACACCGTGAGGCTGAGCTTTCCCCCTTGCCGCTCCACTGCAGCTGCATGCCGCCGGCGCAACGCTTCCAGCTCGGTAATGTCCGCGACGTCCTGATGCATGACGTGGGGGATCTGCGACCACGCCAGCGCCGTCCGCTTCGCGGTGGCGCGCCTGACGCCGCGGAGCGGAATGCTCTCAACCGGTCCCCAGCGAGTGAAGTCAGGGAGCGGGGGCGCGGCTTTCATTCGCCTCTGCTCTTCTTGTTGGGCTCTCGCCGCAAACGCCCGTACATCGTCGGGCGTCACCCGCCGTCCCGGACCACTGCCGGGGACTTGACGCAGATCAACCCCTAGTTCATGCGCAAGCTGTCTCGTTGCCGGTGAAGCTGGAACGGTCAGCCGTAGGGATTCTTCAGCGACCTCGGGCGCGCCTCGCCTCATGGCCGCATCCCTTTCAGGCTGTGGGCTGTCGCGCTCTTCCGCAAGCGCCTGCGGCCCTGGCTTTGTCTCGGGGCGCTCCGCCCTTCCTTCCTCTACGGCAAAGATCATAAGCACATCGCCGACATTGACGATGTCGCCTTGTCGAACCTTGATCTCCGCGACAACGCCGGTAAAAGGAGACGGAACCTCTACCGCCGCTTTATCGGTTTCGATGTGCAAAATAATATCGCCTTCCTGCACCGTGTCGCCTGCGGAGACGCACACCTCCAAGATCTCGGCCTCGTGGATGCCCTCGCCTGGATCGGGTAAGCGGAATTCTCTTAGCATGGCGTCTTCCTGTTACGATCGCAACGCTTCACGGGCCGCGTGCAGAATGCGCATGGCGTTGGGTAAGTAGAGTTGCTCGCGCGCAAAGTAGGGAAAGGGCGTATCAAACCCCGTCACCCGCTGAATCGGCGCTTGCAAAAAGAAAAACGCTTTCTCGACCAGACGGGCGATGATTTCTGCGCCGGGGCCGAAGCTGCGCGGCGCTTCATGGACGATCACTACGCGCCCAGTCTTGTGCGCTGAAGCTGTGAACCGGCTGTCGTCTAATGGAGACAAGGTCAAGAGGTCAATCACCTCAGCCTCGACGCCATCCTCCCGCGCAAGTTGCTCGGCCGCCTCTACGGTGCGACGCACCATGGCGCCATAGGAGATCATGGTCAGATCATTCCCCGGGCGCACAATCCGTGACTCGCCGATGGGCAGAGTCTCTTCCGCCTCCGGGACGTCCTCTCGGAACGCCCGATAGAGCAACTTCGGCTCGAAGAAGATGACGGGATCAGGATCGCGTATGGCGCTGACCAATAAGGCGCGGGCGGTGCGGGGACTGGAAGGAATCACCATTTTTAACCCCGGCGTATGGGCGTAGTACACCTCCCGGCTCTCAGAGTGGTGCTCGAGCGCGCGCACCCCGCCGCCGTACGGCATGCGCACAACCAACGGAACCGTATACCGCCCTCGTGTCCGCCAGCGGAAGCGAGCGGCGTGCGACTCCAGTTGCTGCATCGCCAGGTAGCTAAAACCGGAAAACTGCATCTCGCAAACCGGTCTAAGGCCGTACAGAGCCAGACCAATTGAGCACCCCACAATCGCCGACTCGGCCAGGGGCGTATCGATCACGCGCTCCTCACCAAATGTGTTGAGGAGCCCCTCGGTCACGCGAAACACGCCGCCGTCGACGCCGACGTCTTCCCCCAGCACAATGACGCGATCGTCTTTTGCCATTTCCTGCCGCAACGCCAGATTGATGGCTTCAACCATTGTCAATTCAGGCATGGCCGCCTCCTCTTTGCGCCTCCAAGAGGCGCCGGAACTCTTCTCGTTGTTCTTCTAGATAAGGAGGCCGTTCGGCATAGAGATGATCGAAGATCACAAGAGGATCGCGGAGCTGCTCCATTTGCTCTTGCGCCTCTCGCCAGGCCGTGTTGATTTCCGCTTTAAGCTCTTCTTCAAGAGCGTCGAGGTCTTTGGGCGAGAGGAGACCGCGGCTCATGAGATATTTCTGCAAGCGAGGGATCGGATCGCGTTGCTCCCATTGCTTGACCTCTTCCTCGCTGCGGTATTTCTTCGGATCATCCGCCGTGGTGTGCAGAGATAAGCGGTAGGTGACACATTCAATCATAGACGGTCCCTTCCCGGCGCGGGCCCGCTCGACCGCCTCCTGCACGGCGACGTACACGGCCAAGACGTCGTTGCCATCCACTTGCACGCCCGGGATGCCATAGGCAAGCGCTTTTTGCGCCAGGGTTTTGGATTTGGTCTGCTTGTCGCGCGGCAGCGAAATAGCCCAGTGGTTGTTCTGGCACACAAAGATCGTTGGGGTATTAAACACACCGGCGAAGTTGAGACCTTCGTGGAAATCACCTTCAGAGGTAGCGCCATCGCCGAAGAAGGTCAGCACAACATGGGGTTGTTTACGGTATTTCATGCCATAGGCGATGCCGACGGCATGCGGGATTTGCGTCGCCACGGGCACGGCGATCGGCAGGTCGTTTTGTCCTTCCGGGATCCGTCCACCCTCGTTATAGCCCGCCAGGAAAAGAAAGAGGCCGGAGAGCGGCGCGCCACGATAGAGCGCCGCGGCGGTTTCACGAAAGGCCGGGACCAGCCAATCTTCTTTTTGCAAGGCGGCTACAGCGCCAATCTGGGACGCTTCCTGACCTTTGATCGGGGCAAAAGTCCCGATGCGCCCCTGTCGTTGCCAGACGAGCAACCGCTCATCAACCCGCCGTCCCAGCAGCATCGCGCGGTGGAGGCGTAACAAGAGTTCTTTCGAAAGATCAGGCAGCAGCGCTTCATCGACATGGCCGTCTTCATCCAGGATGGAGAGGTATTCGATATGAGAGGAGAGACTCATTGTTTTTTTTGGCATAGCATCTCCTACACAAGGTATTCTCTCGCATTCCTGCACGCTCATCAATCAGGAGCATACGCTGTTCCAACGTTGATGAGTTCGTGCTTGCCTTGCCTGTGGTGCAAAAACGCCTCAGGGCGCACACATGTTCGCCGCTTTTGACGCCGCTGACTGCGAGGACGTCTGTGCGTATCGCGTGACAGCATTCCCGAAAGAAGAGCCGCGAAATGGGGTTTGCATCAATCCAGCAGTCTATTTTAGAGCAAGTCGCATGCCCTCTATCACACTCGTGCACACTCGTGGCCGCCCACGGCACAGTTTCTGCCCTTGCAGAATCCTTACATTATTCTAAAACGGGCTAAAAAGCGTAGGAATGACGCTATTAAACGTATGACGGGGGTGTGTCCGGATGCTTACTCATCTTCGCTCTCAAGAGAGAGGAGAAACGCTCGGCGATTTCACGACGAATCGCCGAGTGATTCTGTTATCCCTCATCGCGATCGGCATTGGCTTGTTCAGCGCCGTGGTCGCGCTGGCGCTGCTGCGCTTGATCGGTTTATTTACCAATCTCTTTTTCTTTCAACGGTGGGACACGGCGCTTGTGTCTCCGGTCGATCACCAGCTTGGCTTGGGGGTTGTGTTGATCCCAGTGATCGGCGCGCTTTTCATTGGCGTCATGGCGCGCTACGGTTCAGAGCGCATCCGCGGGCACGGTATTCCTGAAGCGATCGAAGCTATTCTGATCAATGGGAGTCGCGTTGAGCCGCGCGTTGCTTTTCTCAAGCCGTTGTCCGCGGCGATCTCGATCGGCTCTGGCGGCCCTTTTGGCGCCGAAGGCCCGATCATTATGACGGGCGGCGCGTTTGGCTCTTTGATCGCCCAGTTTTTTCATCTGACGAGCGCAGAACGAAAGACCCTGCTGGTCGCCGGCGCGGCGGGCGGGATGTCAGCGACCTTCGCCTCGCCGGTGGCGGCGGTGCTGCTGGCGGTGGAGCTCTTACTCTTCGAGTGGAAACCCCGCAGCCTCATTCCTGTCGCGTTATCAAGCGCCACGGCTGCAGCCGCACGACGGTATATCATCGGGCTGGGGCCGCTCTTTCCCACCCCTCCGCATCCGGTGTTCATTGGTCCTGAAGGCTTGCTTGGCTGCGCGCTGGTCGGCCTGCTGGCGGGCGCGCTTTCCGCGCTGTTAACTGCGGCAGTTTATGCGGCGGAAGACGCATTCCGGTTACTGCCGATTCATTGGATGTGGTGGCCGGCCATCGGCGGCCTTGTGATTGGTCTTGGCGGCGCTATATTTCCTCAGGCGCTCGGTGTAGGCTATGACATCATTGGATCACTGCTCCAAGGCGAAGTGGCCGCCAAGACCGTGCTCGGGATCTTGGTGGTTAAGTCAATCATCTGGTCAGTGTCGCTTGGATCAGGAACCTCAGGCGGCGTGCTCGCTCCTCTGTTGATAATGGGTGGCGCGCTCGGCAGCCTGGCGGCGCTTGTCCTCCCGCAAGAGGGAGTGGGCTTCTGGTCGCTCGTCAGCATGGGGGCGATCTTGGGCGGCACGATGCGCTCGCCGTTCACCGGCGTGATTTTTTCCCTCGAGTTGACGCACGATGTCAACATGCTCCTGCCGCTCCTGGTAGCGACAACACTCGCCCATGGGTTTACCGTTCTCACCTTACGCCGCTCTATTCTTACCGAGAAAGTGAGCCGCCGGGGGTATCATTTGAGCCGGGAGTACGCGATTGATCCGCTCGAGATTCTCTTCGTGCGCGAGGTGATGCGAACCAATATCATTGCGCTCCCCGCACGCCTGTCGGTCGAGGAATGGACGCCCTATCTCCACCTGGCTCAAAACCAGCGCACCCAGCGGCTCTACCCGGTGGTGGAGGAAACGGGGCGTCTCGTGGGTGTAGTGACAAAGAGCAATATGCAAAGACTGCTTGAGCAATCCTCTGACGACGCCAGCAACGGTAATCGTCAACTTGCCGCCATCGTCGAGGCCAACCCGGTGGTGGCGTACCCCGACGAGCCGCTGCGCGTCGTGGTGTACCGTATGGCTGAAACGGGCTTGACGCGGCTGCCGGTGGTCGAACGCAGTGGAACGCGCAAGTTGCTTGGCATGATTTCCCTTTATGATCTCTTAACCGCCAGAGTGCGCAATCTCGAAGCCGAGCGGCGCCGGGAACGCGGGCTGCCCTTGCCTCGGGTTTTTCCGCAACGCGCCTCGCGCTTGGTCAGGCGCGCCCAGCGCGGCCGTGTAAGGGAGCGGTCATCGCTGCGCTCGAATCATTGATCCTGTAAACTGTAAAACGTTGCTGTGTTTTCTTGTGATCGCCGGGAGCCGGACAGGTATAGGAAAGGCGGTTCTTTCCGGGGCGCCGCGCCGCCGCAGTGCGGCATGCTCCTGGCAGCCTTGACGGGGCAAGCGCGACACGGTAAAAGAATTTTGAACGAGCGCTCAATCAAATTTTGCCGCTGAGGTGTCTATGGCTCGTCGGATTCTCCGACCTGCGAAAAAAAACCCTATGCTCATTCGCGATCCTGAACTGTTGCAACAAAAACGCGAGGCAGTGGCGGAAGCAGCTTTCGCGCTGTTTTTGAAGGAAGGCTTCCACCGCACGACTACGCGCGATATCGCCCGGCGCGCGGGGGTCAGCGCAGGTGCGCCCTTTACGTATTTTAGAGATAAGGAAGACATTCTGTTCTACATTGTCAGCAGGGAGCAGGACCGCGCGGAAGAACAGTTGGTCAAGGTCCTCAGTCAGCAGCTTGCTGAGGCAACGCGCACCGGCGCCGACCCGGAAGAGGTGCTCGCTACGGTGTTCACCACTTTCCTGCGCGCCGTCGACGCCATGCGCCGTTTTATTTTACTCGCCTATCAGGAGACCAAATCGCTCAACGCCGAAGCGCGGCAGGCGCTCATGGCGCGCGAAAAGCGCTTGCAGGCGCTGCTTGGCGAGGCTATTCGCTACGGCGTCGAGCGGGGCCGTTTCGCGCCGGAGAATATTAATCTGAAGGCGCACAACATTATGGTGCTCGCCCACGCCTGGGCGCTGCGGCGCTGGGCGTTCGCCGGAGAGCTAGAGTCCATCGAAGACTATATCGCGGTCTTGCTGCCGATGGTGCTGGCTATGCTGGCAAAGAGGACCGAAACCAAGGAGCCGAGACTGAGACAGCAACGACTGGTAGCGGTCGAGGCGGACGCCATAACGGAACAGAAAGAAATCACAAGTAAGTAATTGTAAGCGCGTCCTGCAGTCACCAGGAGACGCGCTGCTCATGACCAGGAAGAAAATTCTGCTGTTGCACGATGTGGGTGAGAGTGTACTGGCTGGATAGCTAGCCACGTGTGAGCAAGAAGGGGCGGTCAAGATCCGCGTCAGGTTGTTGACGGGAAAGAATATGAGTCTTTCCAGATTCACAATGGTGTCCAGCTTAAAAAGGGAGACAACTATGGCTCAGGTAGCCTTTGGCTTGTTCGATTGGATTGACCGTGGTCAGAAACCTCTTCAGCAGCTCTATGAGGAGCGGCTGCGACTGGTCGAGGCGGCGGACGCTGCAGGCTTCTTCTGTTACCATGTCGCGGAGCACCATAACACGCCGTTGGGGATGGCGCCTTCTCCGGCTCTGTTTCTCACTGCGGCGGCGCGACAGACGCGGCGCATTCGCCTGGGGCCGCTTGTGTATCTGTTGCCGCTCTATCATCCCTTGCGGCTGCTAGAAGAAATCTGCATGCTCGACCATCTCTCAGGCGGGCGGCTGGAGCTTGGCGTTGGCCGCGGGGTCTCCCCCTACGAGCTGGCCTGCTTTGGGGTCGAGGCGGCCGAGTCGCGAGCGATCTTTCAGGAAACATTAGCAGTGCTCGTGGCCGGCATGACGCACGACCGGCTGACGTTTGTTGGTCAACACTACCAATACCGCGACGCGCCTATAGAGATCCACCCCCTGCAGCAACCGTATCCTCCGCTTTGGTATCCTACGCATAATCCGGAGAGCATCGAGTACGCCGCCCGACAGGGTTATAATTTTGTGGGTCTGGGTTCAGCCGCGCTCGTGCGGCAACAAGTAGATGGATATCGACAGGTGTGGCAGGCGCATCAGCACGAGTCTGGCCGGCTCAATGGCCATGTCGCCTCTCCTAAGATTGGGGTCATGCGCCAGATAGTCATGGCGGACTCCAACAAGGAAGCGCTGGAGATCGCACGTCCGGCTCACGATGATTGGTACCATTCGATCACCAAGCTCTGGCATACGCATAACGATCATAGCGTTGATGGGCTTTTTGCCTGGGACACGGCTCTCGAACATCAGACGTTGCTGGTGGGCTCGCCCGCCCGCGTGCGAGAGCAGGTAGTCCGGTTGCTAGAAGAGACAGGTTGTAACTACATGATCTGTTCCTTCGCCTGGGGGACATTGACTGGCGAGCAGGCGCTCCGCTCCTTACGTCTGTTCGCCCAGGAGGTGATGCCTGCTGTTGCTAACGGAGCAACCCGGTAAGGGGGTGATCGAGCAACCTTTGTGATTCTAAACGCCCCGGGAGCCGCTCGATGCATGGGCGCCCATGGCCCTGGTGATTCGTTTCTTTCATGCAATCGCGGATGAGAAAGGATGGAGCCGTTATGAGTGTCATGCGTTTGGGATTCGTACAGGTGCGGGAAACTGATGTTGAAAAGGCGGCAGCCTATTACACCAAAGTCTTAGGCTTGCACGAGGTCGCCCGTCAGGGTGGCCGCTGCTATTTCAAAGGCTGGGATGAATACGACCACCACAGTGTAGTGATCGAAGGCGGCGGCCTCGGCCTGGTGAAGATGGGTTATAAAGTGGAGAGTGAAGAAGAGTTGACACAGTTAGAGAAAAAAATTGAAGCGTTCGGCCTGTCGGTGCGGCGCGTCGCCAAAGGCGAAAACCTGGCCCTAGGCCAGGCGATCCGCTGCACCTTGCCATCCGACCACGTGCTGGAGCTATACGCGAACGCCGAACAGCCTGGCACGCAAGTCGGCGTTCTCAATCCTGCCCCCTGGCCGGCTGAGCAGACCGGCATTGCCGCGTCCCGTTTAGACCATCTCCTCTTGACTGCGGACGATGTGCGGACGGTTGCCGACTTTTTTATGCGCGTGTTGGGATTCCATTTAAGCGAACGTATCATTACGGATTACAAGACGGAGGAGATGCTCGGCGCTTTTCTCTTCTGCTCCAATAAAGCGCACGACATCGCGTTCGTGAAAGGGCCAAACGGCAAACTCCACCATTTCGCGTTCTGGCTCGACAGCTGGAACGACATCCTGCGCGCGGGCGACATTCTGGGGCGTGAGGGACTCAAGATCGACTTTGGTCCGACCCGGCACGGCATTACCCGCGGGACGACCATTTATTTCTTTGGCCCGAACGGCAATCGTAATGAGGTATTCTCCGGCGGTTATATCGCCTACCCGGATTTCCCCTGCATCACCTGGACGGCGGACCAGATCGGTCGAGGCATTTTTTATATTCACCAGGAGGTGAATGAGCGCTTCAGCAATTATGTGACCTGAGCGCGACTGCCGTGAAAACCACAGTAACGAACCGCAAAGTCGCCCAGCAGGGAAAGGCCCCACGGACCAGGGCCTCGGCCAAGCTGACCGATCCGCAATTGATCACGTGCTCGCAGCATCTATTTGCCAATGAACGCGCACTAGCAAGCCCCGGCGAGTGCTCTGGGAGGGCCGATCACATACCTGGACCCCGAAGAAGGTCGCAAGGCGGACCTGGGCGGTTATCTACGGGCTTGGGAATTGTGGAAGCGCAACGTAGCGGCGCGCAGGTCAGAGAGTGAGAAAAGGTTCCATCGGTGAGCTCGCCGTCATACACGGGCGAAGGAGAAACGGAGACGCGTAGTATGGCAGGTCTCGTCAGCATCGGTCAGCCAACAGGTCATGTGGAAGGACCCGCCAAAGTGACCGGGCGTGCGCTGTACACGGCGGATATCCTGGCCCCAGGCCTGTTGTGGGGGAAGTGCTTGCGAAGTCCGTTCCCGCACGCGCGCATCCTGTCGATCGATGTCGCACAGGCCAGACAACTGCCAGGGGTCCACGCCGTGCTGACCGGCGCTGACTTGCCGGAGGTGCGCCTCGGTCGATTTTTGCTCGACATCCCGGTGCTGGCTCGTGATCGCGTCCGTTTCATCGGAGAAAAAGTCGCCGCCGTTGCCGCCGAATCCCCCGACATCGCCGAAGAAGCGCTCACTCGAATTGATGTGCAATACGAAGAACTGCCGGCGGTCTTTGACCCGCTAGCCGCCATGCAAGACCAGGCCCCACTTGTGCATGAACATCCTGACGTCTACACCCATCCGCCGATTCCCGAGGCCTTTTTACACGGCGGCGACGCCCGGTTTTTTCCCTCCCGTAATGTCGTCTCGCAAGTCGTCTATCGTCACGGCGACCTCACAACCGGTTTTACTCAGGCGGACCGCATTTTTGCGCACACGTTCTCGGTCCCGTCGGTGCATCAGGGGTACATCGAGCCCCACGCCTGTGTTGTCTCTATCGAGGCTGGCGACAAGATTAATGTCTGGCTCTCCGACAAAACGCCCTTCCTTGCTCGCGGGCAGTTTGCCGCCGCGCTTGGCGTCTCCGAGGATCGAGTTCGGGTCAACCCGGTCGCCATTGGCGGCGACTTCGGCGGCAAGGGCTCGCTCATGGACAGCGTGCTCTGTTACTACCTGGCCCTGCATACTGGTCGGCCGGTGAAGATGGTCATGACCTACGCCGAGGAGTTGATGGCCGGTAATCCGCGCCACGCGGCGGTGATCACTCTACGCACTGGTGTGACCAGGAACGGTCTGTTGACGGCGCGACAGGCGAAACTGGTTTTCAACTGTGGCGCGTACGGAGCGTTTGTTCCCCTGCATACCGTGCATGGCGGGGTGCACGCCGGCGGCCCCTATCGGATTCCGCATATCGAGATCGAATGCCTGCGGGTGTACACCAATACGGTTCCAGCCGGCCACATGCGCGCGCCGGGCGCGCCACAAACTATCTTTGCGGTGGAGAGCCACATGGACATGATGGCGCACGAATTAGGCCTGGACCCGTTAGAGTTTCGTCTGCGCAATGCGCTGGTCGAAGGCGATGCTTCTCCTCTGGGTGAGCGCTGGCGCCACATCCGTTGTAAAGAGACCTTGCTGGCTGCCGCCCAGGCGGCTGGGTGGGAGACGAAGAAGCCTCCCTATGTAGGGCGCGGCATCGGCATGTATGACCGCGCGCCGGGCGCTTTTGGGCCGTCGAGCGCAACGTTGAGTATTGACGCCGACGCCAGGCTGACGCTGCTCACCGGCGCGGCTGACACGGGCACTGGTTCCTATACAGTGTTGCAGCAGATCGTTGTTGAAGAACTGCAAGCGCCGCTGACAGCGGTGACTGTGGTGCAAGGAGACACAGACACCGCCGCCTACGAAGTTGGCGCCGGCGGCAGCCGCCTCACGCATACCGCGGGTCAGGCGACACTGGCTGCGGCGCAAGACCTCAAACAGGCTCTTCTCTCACTGGCGGCGCAACGCCTGGGCTGTGCGCCGGCGCAGGTGCAGCGGCAACATGGCTGCTTCGTCACGGCAGATGGCCGCAGTCTGGACTTGGTAACGCTCATGGCGTGGGCGGCGGAGCAGGGTGCTGCGCCTCTGAGTTGCACTGGGAGTTACGTTCCAAAGGACCCGGTTGGCGTCACTTCCTTTTGCGCCCAGGTGGCCGAGGTCGAGGTTGATCCTGAGACTGGCCAGGTGCAGCTGCGTAAGCTCGTGACCGCACATGACGTTGGCACGGTCATCAACCCGCTCACACATCAGGGACAAATCGAGGGCGGTGTGGTGCAAGGGATTGGCCAGGCGCTTACCGAACATTTACAAGTGCAAGACGGGGCGGTGACTACTCTCCATCTGGGAGATTATAAGTTGCCGACAGCCATGGACATCCCAGAGTTGACCACCGTGCTCGTGGAGAGCAAAGCCGGCCCCGCACCCTACGCTGGTAAAGCAGTCGGTGAACTCAGCAACGTGGCTGTTCCGGCTGCCATTGCCAACGCCGTCTTCGCTGCGGTAGGAGTGCGACTCATGGATTTGCCTGTTGCTGCGGAGAAAGTGTATGCCGGGCTGCGGGCAAAGGGGGGCGGAAAATGAGAACGATACAGCTGCGCGTGAACGGTCAACCCGTGGTCCGTGAGATTCCTGACAACCGGCTATTAGTCGATTTTCTGCGCTACGACTTGCACCTCACCGGCACGAAGGAAGGCTGTAGCGTAGGCGTATGCGGCGCTTGTACCGTGTTGCTGGACGGACAACCGGTGAGTTCCTGTATCGCCCTGGCGGTCATGGCGGACGGCTGCGAAATTACTACCATCGAAGGGCTGGCGGCGGACGACCGGCTGCACCCGCTCCAGCGAGCCTTCATCGAGTATGGCGGCTTCCAATGCGGCATCTGCACTCCCGGTCAGATCATGGCCGCGAAGGCGCTGCTCGATGCAAACCCGCAGCCGTCGCAAGAGGAGATTCAAGCGTGGATGATGGGAAACCTGTGCCGCTGCACCGGCTACTATAAGATTATTGAGTCGATTCAGGCAGTGGCCGCGGGGAAGGTCGCGTTATGATCTCGTTTACGTACCTCGAACCGGCGCATATTGACGAGGCGCTCGAGCTGCTCGCCCGCTACGGGGATGAGGCGAAAGGCATCGCTGGAGGAACTGGACTGGTCAACTTAATGAAACAACGGCTTGTCCAACCAACATACCTTATCGGTCTCCGGCGGTTGGCAGGCCTCGACCGCCTCTCTTACGACAGCGTCCTGCGGATTGGCGCGCTCTGCACCCATCGGACAATTGAGACGTCGCGGCTGGTGCAGGAGCACGCGCCCCTGCTGACTGAAACGTTTCGACAAGTGGCCAGTGTGCGTATCCGCGCCATGGCGACGGTCGGCGGCGCGCTGGCGCATGCAGACCCCAATCAAGATCCGCCGCCGACGCTCATGGCGCTCGATGCGCGCGTGCGTGTGCGCTCACAACAACAGGCGCGCGAGATTCCTATTGAGGAATTCTTTCACGGCTACTACGAGACAGTGCTGACGCCCGACGAACTCATTACCGAGGTCATTATTCCGCCGTTGCCGGCTGGCAGCGGCGCCGCCTTTCTTAAATTTCTCCCACAGACGCATGACGACTATGCGACAGTAGCGGTCGCGGCGCGGGTCACCCTGGACGGTGATCGCATTGCTGCGGCGCGGGTCGCACTCGGCGCGGCGGCGGCGACGCCACTACGCGCGACCGTAGTAGAAAACGCTCTGCGCGGCCAGACGCCAACGCCGCCGGTATTGCGTGAGGCGGCGGCCCTGGTCGCTGACGTGATTGACCCGACTTCAGATTTCCGTGGTTCCGCCGCCTACAAGCGAGATATGGCTGTCGTCTTTGTCCAACGGGCGTTGGCGCAGGCGACTACTCGCGCCCGCACGAGCAGAGGCGCCGCGTGAACTTTGAGCACCATTGCATCATTCCGGTCGCGCGGGAAACGCTGTGGCGGTTTCTCATGGATGTGCCGCAGATGGCGAGTTGCGTTCCCGGCGTCGAGAGCATCACTGTTCGTGACGATGGCCAGTACGCTGGCCGCATGCGCGTCAAAGTCGGACCGATTCGCCTGACGCTGCAGGGCGTGCTGACGATTCAGGAGCAGGACCAACGACAGTGGCGGGCCATAGCGCGGGCTGAAGCGAATGACCGTCGCGTGGGCGGCGGCGTCCATCTTACCACTCGTATGACCCTCATTGAGAACGGTCCGACAGCAACCGAGTTAGCGATCCAGGCCCAAGCGCGGCTCCTGGGCAAACTGGGGGAATTCGGACAACCAGTGATCCGCAAACAAGCGGACGCCATGATTGCCGAGTTTGCCCGTAACGTGGCTGATCGTCTCCTCAGTGCGGTTGTGGCGCTGCGGGATGAGGACGAGCAGGCCGAACACTCCGTGTCTCGATCACCGGAAGTGCAACACCCTGTGTCTTCCGCCAAACCGTTTCCTGCCAGGCTCCTGAGCGGCGCAGCCGCCGGATTCGCTCTGGCGATCTTGCTCTTGACCATTCTGCCGACGCCTGCTTCGCCATTGCTGATGTGGATGCGTAGGGGGATCATCACAGCTGGAGTGGTTGCGCTCGGTGTGCTTGTGGCGACTGGCGTCCGGCTTTTGTGGAAGAGGAACGAACAAGTTCTATGAGCCGTTCTTGGCGTAGACATCATGCTTGAAACCGGAGGTGAGAGAACCAGGTCAACAATCCAAAACAACTGGTCCGCTAACTGCTTATTCCTGCCCAGCGCATCATGCGGTTGGCGGAACAGGGCAGCGTATTTGACTTTTGGCGGGAGGAGGATGAAAACATTTGTGGCAGTGAGCGATCTCGTTGCTACACAAAGGAGGGATGCCATGACCCCAATCAAGATTATTGATGCCGACGCCCATATGTGTGAACCGCCCAACCTGTGGGTGGAGCGGATTGACCGGCGCTTTCGTGAGCGCGCGCCGCGGGTGGTCAAAAACCCTGACGGCAAGAAAGGGGCGTTCTTCATCTGCGAAAACCTGCCGCCGCTGAATATCGCCGGCGCGTTTGCGGCTGGCAAAACCTTTGACAAGTCCTTTCTGGAAGCGGGGCTGGACAACGCCTTGCCTGGTGGGTGGGACCCCGCAGCCCGACTGAAAGACATGGAACTGGACGGCGTGGAGGCTGCGGTGCTGTACACAACCGTCGGCTTTGTGCTTTTTCGTATCGAGGAAGCCGCGTTTCAAGAGGCCTGCTTTCGCGTCTATAACGACTGGCTGGCCGAGTTTTGCAACTATGCGCCCCAGCGGTTTGCCGGTCTGGCGTTGATCTCGCTCTTTGATATTGAGCGCGGCAGACAGGAGCTGGAGCGATGCCGAAAAATGGGACTCAAGGGCGCGATGATTTGGGCGTCACCGTTGGAAGAGCGGCCGTATAGCTCGCCGGAGTATGACTCGTTTTGGGCGACGGCGCAGGACCTGGCGATGCCGCTCTCGCTCCATTTAGCGACCGGACGCCGGCGCGAAAGCGATCTGGCTGGCCGGGACCAGGCCGAGTTCTGGGTCAACTCCGTTGTCCGTCCCCATGAAATTCAGCATTCACTGTTGACGTTTATCTTCGCCGGGGTATTGGAGCGCTTCCCTGGTCTGAAACTGGTGTCGGCGGAGAATGACGTCGCCTGGGCGCCGCATCTGTTAGAACGGGCGGATAAATACCACCGCCGCTGGAAAGCGGCGTACAACGCGCCATTGTCGCTCAAGCCTAGCGAATATTTCCGCCGCCAGTGCTATGCGACGTTCATTGAAGACCGCCTGGGAATAGAAATCTACCAGCGTGTGGGCGTGGACAATATCATGTGGTCTACCGACTATCCCCATCAAGCGGCGACCTGGCCGCACTCACAGGAAGTGCTGGCGCGAGATTTCCAAAATGTCCCGGAAGCGGATCTGCGTAAGATCGTGCGTGAGAACACCGCCAAGTTGTACGGGTTCGCGCTGGAGTAGTTGAGATTGCGGCGTTGACTCAAGGAGGGGCGTATGGCCAGGAACTATCAGCTGGTTTCAAGTGATGGACATTTAGAAGTCCCGCCGGAACGCTGGACGCCGCGGGTTCCCAAGCAATACCGTGACCGCGCGCCGCGCACCGTCCGTCTTCCTGATGGCGGCGATGGTTTACTGATCGAAGGCTTGCCGGTGCAGGCGGCGAATTTTCTCGATCTGCGCGCCGGTCGCTCATCACAGCAGTGGGGGCCGTTGGGGTTACGGATTGAGGACACTGCGGGGACTGGCTCGCCTGAGCAGCGGGTGAAGGAGCAGGAGATAGACGGCCTTGATGCTGAAGTCTTGTTTCCGGCGATGTTGGCTGGACCCGTGGTGTGGCGTAACATCAGTCACGACGAAGTCTACAAAGCCGTCATCCGCGCCTACAACGACTGGTTAGCTGAGGAGTACTGTGCGACGGCTCCGGATCGATTGATCGGTTTGGGCGTAATTCCGCAAACGAACATCGACGACGCCGTAGTGGAATTAGAACACTGCGCCAGGAAGGGACTCAAAGGGGTGGTGTTGGGGAACTTCCCCAGCGGCAAGGATTACCCGACTGTGGAGGATGATCGGTTCTGGGCGACGGCGCTGGACACTGGGATAGCGGTCACGGCGCACGTCAAGTTCAATCCCCTCGCTGGCGTGCTGACTCCCCAGCCCAGCCGCTTGTTTCTGTATCCCAAAGAGGACCCGGTCCTCATGCGTAAACTGCGGCGAGGGCTGGTGGAGTGGATCTCCCTCTTTGGTTTGCCTCCGGCGGTAAGCATCAGCCAGCTCATTCTGGCCGGCGTGTTTGATCGTTTTCCTGCCCTCAGAATCTTCTTTGCCGAGACTCGTTTGGGCTGGGTGCCGTTTTGGCTGGAGGCCGCCGACCTGTGGTACCAGCGCCATGTTGGCTGGGCGCAGGAGTATCTGGGGTTCAAACCGCCAGCGCGACTGCCCAGTGAGTACGTGCGCGAGCATATCTATTTCAGTGTTCAGTACGAGCGGGTTGCAGTCGAGCTGCGGCATCATCTTGGCGCGGAACGGATTATGTTCGCTACGGACTTTCCGCACATTGAGTGCGAATGGCCGCAGAGTCGGGCTGCTATCGAGCCGATCTACGCCGATGTGCCGGAAGCCGAGCGGCAGCGGATTTGGGCTGGCAACGCCGTAGACTTCTTTCATTTGCGGGCTTGAGAAAGTTGCCGAACAAGAGGAGAGGAGCGGGGGAATGATAGTGATTAAGGCTAAACTATAAATTCCACCGGAAAACACGGGATAGATAATTCCGTCAAAAGGGCAAGCACTGTATTCTTTCTGACAAACGTTATCCGTGAGAAGGAGGTCGCATCTATGGTTCAGGTGACAGAACTCGGCTACATAGGCATTGGCGTGAAGGACCTGGACGCCTGGAAGCATTTTGCCGCTCACATTATCGGCATGGAAGTGGTAGACGAGGGCGAGCGCGATCGCTGCTACTTGCGCATGGATTACTGGCATCATCGCCTTGTAGTGCATGCCGACGGCAGCGACGACCTGGTCTATCTAGGATTCCGCGTGGCGGGGCCGGAGGAGTTTCGCGAGATGCAGCACCAGCTGTCCGCCGCTGGCGTCAAGTACCGCGTCGGGTCAGCGGAGGAGGCGGTGGAGCGACATGTGCTGGAAGTGATGAAATTGCAGGATCCCAGCGGCAATCCTGTCGAAATCTTTCACGGTCCGGAAGTGCAATTTCACAAACCGTTCTACCCTGGCCGACGCATGCATGGACGTTTTAAGACCGGCAGCGGCGGCCTGGGGCACTGTATCATCCGTGAGGATGATGCGAATGCTGCCGTGCGTTTCTTCCAGGCTTTAGGCATGCGCGGCGGCATGGAATACAAACTGCGCATGGGCCCGCACGTGGCGACGCCTTTCTTCATGCATTGTAACGACCGTGATCATACCGTGGCGTTCAACATTGGACCGATGAAGCGGCGGCTCAACCATATCATGGTCGAGGTGGATACCTTTGATGACGTCGGCCTGACCTACGAGCTGGTGCGCGAGCAGAAGATTCCAGTGGCCATTACGCCCGGCAAACATTCTAACGATCACATGTATTCATTTTACTTTCGCAATCCGTCGGGCTGGCTGATCGAATACGGTTGGGGCGGACGACCAGCCACACATCAATCGGAGTACTATGTGCAAGACATCTTCGGCCATCATCCGGAGGAAGGCGGTTTCAGTGAGCAATGACGACTGGGAGAAGGCTGTCTGAGCATGCCGTCGGTCAACAGCTCGCCCTCCATTTCGAATTTGCAATGGAAGTATACGGACGCACCTTAGTAGGATTGCCGAGCGGAGCCCTGGTGTAACCGTTATGATCCTCAGCGCCGAGCGCGCCCAACGGGGGCCAGCTGAGGGTTGGTAAAGGGCTCCAAGCAAGTGGTCAAAGAGAGTTGAGTCATAGCAAACCCAACTCTCGCAAAAGGCTTTCCTTGTGGCCACTCACTCCCTTACCATTTGTGTCGAGACCAGAGCAGCACAACCGTGTTCGCTTATCGTTGGTGATACAGCGGATGGCCGCGTACGCTGAGGCGCACGCGGTTAAAATGGTCGCCTTCGAGGTTGGCAATATAAAGGTCTTGCATATCTGGCCCGCCGAATGCACAGTTAGTCGGAAACGCCAGCTTTGTTCCTTCGGGATCGTCGATAAGCAGTTCCCATTTGCCGTTTGTATCGACCTGAATAATCTTGTTCATTGGCGCAAGCTTGCCATCTGTGGGCGTTCCCGGCAGTGTGATGTAGAGATTACGATTGACGTCAAACGCCATGCCGTCTGGGATCGCCGGGAACCCGGAGGCGTACACCTCCGGCTTGCCAAAGGAACCGTCTTTCTTAATGGCAATGCGCACGCAGTCATAACGGCTGCTTTCCAACACATAGACGGCATCCTCATTCGGGTCGATGGCCGTGCCGTTGGCAAAATAGATTCCCGCGGCTACGACTTCGCCACGACCGTCAGGACGAATGCGCACGACAGCGCCGTTTGGCGCGGGATGCACGAATTCATCGAAGACTTTGCTCGCCGGCTGTGAGCTGGAATTTGATACGTACAGGTTGCCTTCCGCGTCGTAGCTGCAAAAATTGGGAATTGACAGCAGAAGATCACCCGCTCGATCGGCAATCATGGAAACCTTTCCATCCGGAGCGCAGCGCATGACCGCTTTGCGCCGTAGATCGCAATAGACAAAATTGCCTGCGCGATCCAGCGTTACCCCGTTGGGGATCGCACGATCAGGCAACTCCGCGACTTCGTGCACCACCCCGTCAGGGCTGACTTTATATACTTTTGCATTGCGCCCACCGCCCCATACATACCCATCACGGTCAACCACCACGCCTTCGGCGCGCAGGACCCCGGTTCCGAAAATATCGACATGTGCTGTTGGGATCGCCGCCATCTGTTTTCCCTCCTTTTGGCTGTCTCTATTTCATCTGCCGTAATAGCGTCTTTAGCTGCTTCACTGCGATTTATGGTGCGCCAACCGAGACAGTTAACGCACCTGAATAATCTTTGCCACCGAGGGTGCTCCAGCCTTGTTGAGGATGAACAGCATATAATGTCCCGGCGGCAGCAGGTTCGGGTTGGTAGGCACGGTAACCGCAAGCTGCCCCATTGTTTTCCTGGAAAAAGGGAGTTCTAGAAACCGTTGATTTTGATCAAACGCATGCGTGACGGAAGGGAGACGAATCAACGTCACCTTATTGATCGTCGCTGCGTCTGGCGACCCTACGGTGAAGGTGGCGCCATATGCAACTACAGCAGGCGCCGAGGTGATAACTGGTCTCGGTTTGCGAAAGAGATAGGCTGGCGAGTACAACTCAGCGGCAAGCTCAAAGCGGGTCGAGACGCTTCCCTGTCCGCCGCCCGCAGTCAGCACTTTTCCATTGGGTAAGAGGAGCGCGGCTGAATGATATCCTCGCACGATTTTCGCGGCTGGCAATGTTGTCCACTGTTCATTCGCGGGATTCCACAGCTCTGCCGCCAACGCTGGCCTGGTTGTGTCGTCAAAACCCGGCCCGCTGACACCGCCTGTGATTAACACTTGACCGTCGGGCAAGACCGTCGTGCTCAGGTGTCGTCGGGCCAACGCCATTGGAGCTATCATGCGCCACGCCGGCGTTGCTGTATGGAGATCAAGCACTTCTGCGCTCGCGGTGGGAGGATCTCCTCCACCAACGATCAAAAATTTATCCCTTCCATATTGCACCGCCCCACCGTAGGAACGCCAACCGAAATGACTCGTCGGCCCTTCTGTCCAGGCTCCAGTTCCCGAAGGATCGAGAAACCACGTGTCTTGATCTTCTCCTGCTTTGAAGACTCTGCCATCCGAGAGGAGAAACATACGGGGATACAGGCTGATTCCGAACGCTGCGGCGCTTTGTGCCGTCGTGAGGTTGCGCCATGTCCCATTTACCGTTTGCCACACTTGCGGCAGCAGGTTTATCGTAGAGTTGGTATCCTGACTGCCAGACACGACCAGCATATCGCCGTTGCCCAAAGTCGTATTCGTTGGATACCAGCGGCCGGCGTTCATGTCCGGCAAACGGGTCCATGTATTAGTCAGTGGATGATAGATGCTCGCGCTGAGCAGCCCTACGCCGTCATGGCGATGATCTCCTGAGCCCAGGTGACCGCCAGTAACTAAGAGCGAACCGTCTGCAAGAAACGCATGCCCACTGCAAAATGCGTCATAACCAGGATTTGGTCGACTTGGCGCCGTAAGGGTTTGCGACGCCGGATCCCAGAGACGAGCATGCGCAAGACGGTCCCACACCAGCACCTTCCCAGTTGGGAGAAGATGGAGATGAACGCCGAGAATCGGGAGACACCTGGGCGCTTCCCAGTGACCGACGGTCTGCGCTGACTCGTCATCAAAAATAGTCACCACCGCTCTCGCAGGACCGCCAATGACAGTTCCTGGGGTCGATGTGGCTAAGGAGACGATGAAGGTCTCGTCCGGCTCCTTGATGGCGTCATCGCGTAAGAGAATCTCGCACGACGCGTTACGTTGTCCCGGACGGAAGAAGATGGTCTGCTGACTGGCGCTGTAATCAATATTAGCGGTTGCAGTAAGAGGAGAGGTGAGGCAGTTGACTGTCGCGCTTTGTGCGAGATTGCCCATGCGGATAACCGAGATAACAGCGGCGCGAGCCGTTTCCTCGGCGGTGTAAGACACTGAGCCCAGGGATATCACGGACTGCGAAGCGTCTCCAAACTGCACGTTTACATTATCGAGATCGAAATTCGCCGTGAGACCGCCGCTGCGAGCCCCGAAATACACGCGGCTCTCGTAGGCGGTCAATCCCGGGATCGGCAAGCGATTGACGACCGTGACAGGGGTATCAGGACAGGCGGTGAGAATCACACTGACGTCGCCAGCGGCGTCGCCAGCCCGGACCAGGATGCGCGCGTGAATCCACTGTCCGCTGGCGAGATCGGTAGTTGAGCTGACGTCAAATTGGGCGACGACCGCTCCATTGAAGTGAATAGAGACGCTGTTGCTGAACAGCGAACGAGACCTTTCGTCGCCGATGTCCCCAAACTCAGAATTTTTATAAATATCAAACCCTACGCCGAGCGAGCCGGCAAAATTGGGCTCCTCAGCGCCGCCCTGGACGCCGCCGCTATTGCCGAAAATGGCTGTATTTAACAAGGCGAAGCCTAGACCGTCAGCCCGGTCTTTGCCTGGTTCTATGCGAAAGTCAAAGTCCGCCACAATCTGGGAAAATGCGCCAGGATCAGAGCGATCAAACGTGATCGTATTAAAACTGGGCGGGCCTGGGATTGGATCAACGTACGCCAGCCGCAGAAATTGCCCCGTCCCGGTGGGACCTCCACTCAGAAGCGCCGCATTAGGAAGATTCCCATAGCGGGCCTGTCGGAAAGGGCTTTGCCTTGCAGTGACATCAAAGTCCTGCACCGTTGCGGCAAAAGCCACGGCGTCGAGGCTTACGGCTTCTGAACAAAACAAGCCGCCAAGCCAGCAGAGTACGAACCCAATTTGAAGAAAAAAGAAAGTAACAACCGGCCTCCTTCGCGTATGGTTCATTCCGATCGTCCTCCTGTCTCTCGCGGAGGCGAACCGCAAGAGGGATGCCGGGCGAACCCAGCCATAAAATGGAGATTATCCGAAGCTGAAAACAAGAGCGAACTCAACTGTAGGTATTTCCTCCACACTTAATGTGTTTTTTCCCCCACGCAAGCGCTATGTCGGCGCTGTATCCTGGAGAAATGAGACGTGGAGGCGGCCAACGTATTTTAAAAAAGCGATCTCAGTTGTGTCATTTCCTCTACAGCTGACACGCATTTTCTCCTGGAGAGGGAGGCTGCGGAGGAAAGATGCAAGTTCGAGAGTTGTGCTTACCAAGGGGGGGGGAGAATTTTTCGCTTCGCTTTTAATGCTTCGCTTTTAGAAAGAAGCGGAAAACAGAGGAAGCGGTAATGAAATTCAAGAAGAGCCAGGTTGCAAAAATGCGGCCTTATTGGGGTGTAAGACCGGTTTGTCCTCCATAACCTGAATTCTCTCGCTGCCGGCGTGGCGCAGGATCAGAGCGCAGTGGAACGGCGCACTCGTCGCCTCTGCGTAGTGCGCATCCTGGTAGAGTGCGCGGGGTACGAGCTTCGCCATGGCGGTCAGACACGCGATTTGCGAAAACTGACAGGTAAGAGGAGGAAACATGCTGCAAATCCCAGCAGGACCAGTCCACGCCCTGGCTAAAAAGATCACATAAAGTGATGGACTCGCTCGTCTCCCGCCACACTTTGTGATCAAATCGAGGATTATGCTAGTCGAAACAGCGGCCTGGCGATGTGCGCAAAAATCGCCAGACATCTTCTGAGGCATTATGGTCTTCCCCTGCCGTGACCTTTACGAAATATATAGGAAATCCTGGAGCGGTAAAGAATTTCCCAACTCATAGTGCGTTTAGTTGATGCTCAAAGAAACCAAGTCGCTCTCTTGCATAGGGATTGATTCTGTGTATTGATTAGTATGTTACAGCTTACGCAAAGGCAGGTCGAATAAAGGTACGAGACGCAAGAGAACGGTAAGAATTTTCGGAAAAATTAATTATGGATTTTCTTTTGTTTCTCAGGAGGTGTAGGCAGTAAGCATCCAAAAGTTATAAACCACAGAATAGGGTGATATAAATAACGTAGCAGGGCCGATTGCCTGCAGCGCTCGGCGGGAACATGGAGCGATGGTCCGCCAAGCAGCGTTCCTGGGCAATGCGAGTGTCATCATCCGGAGGCGTGTCTGTAAAAATCACCGCCTCCCGGCTCCGTCTTTTTTTTATCAACTCTACAGAGTTGCCTTACAGGTCTCTCCACTGCAGCGCGCTGTAGAGTTGACCATAACCAAAGTCACTTCTTGCTGGCTCAACGGAAAGCCGCTGACGCCTTAGGGGCGGAGCCATACCTTCTGAACGGCAGGCCGGAAATAGCTAAGGACTATCGCTAAAAATACACGAGATACACACCACGGGGCCGACTGCCTGCCGCGCTCGGCGGGAACATTGAGCGATGGTCCGTCGAGCGGCGTTCCTGGGCGCTGCGAATGTCATCATTCGGAGGCGTCGATAAAAATCACCGCCTCTCGGCCCCGTCTTTTTATAAATTATCTCTCTCCATTGCCGAAGTCAAATCACGTAAGTCACCATGGGCATAGCAAAATTCTCTCTTTTGCAGAGAGGCCGCCCTAGGGAGAAGCGCGCTGCATCCTTATATCGTAGGGGAAATTACTACAAGATTGCCATGCACTCGTTCGCCTGACAATTTGTACCCAAAGACGTCCTGTGGCCCAACACGCTTATTGCCAGAATGCAGGGATTTTTTCTCTGGCAAACAGATACGATTCTGCAAGCGCGCGACGCATCATCCCTGCTCTGATGTAGAGAATGGAAGCGCTCAGACGTTATCTGCACGGTATAAAAACGTGTGCATGCGGCAGTATCGGCAGAACTCAAATCCATTCTCGTTCCTGAGAGAGGAAGGCAATGCACGGGGAATTCTCAGAACAGGTAAGGCATATTACCCAGAATTATCTGCGCGCGTTTACGTTATTGCTGCAGCGCGTCGACCTCGACGCTGTCACGCGCGTCGTGGAGCGGTTGCGCCGGGTGCGCGACGAAGGGGCGACCGTGTACGTGGCGGGAAATGGCGGCAGCGCAGCCACCGCTTCACATTGGGTGAATGATCTAGGAAAGACCACCAAACGCTCAGGTCGCGCCCCGCTTCGCGTCGTAGGTCTCAGTGATAACCTGCCATGGTTGACCGCGCTCGCGAACGATGAGGGGTATGAACGAGTCTTTGCCGGTCAACTAGAGAATTTTGCGCGCCCCGGGGATGTCCTCGTCGTCATTTCCGCGAGCGGAAATTCGCTGAACCTCGTGCGCGCCGTCGAACTCGCGCGGAACCGTGGTCTCTTCACCATTGGCCTTCTCGGATTTGATGGTGGGGTGCTGCGGACCATGGTGAATGATTACCTCTGGCTTCCGACAGAGCACGGCGCGTATGAACTGGTCGAGGACGGACATATGCTCTTATGTCATGTCCTCACTACCTGTTTAGTACGCGACCATGCTGTCACGACGCCGGCTTCCTGATAGAGAAGCGCCTATGCGTACGATTCAACTCGACAGCAAGCTGCCGCATCGCCCCACACAAGCAGTTATCCTCGCTGGCGGACGAGGAACGCGTTTACGTCCCCTCACGGAGACACGACCCAAACCGATGATTGAGATTCACGGCAAGCCGTTTCTCGAATATCAAATCGAACAGCTTCGTGAGCAAGGATTCGAGCGTATTTTATTGCTCCTCGGC
>DATLYA010000274.1:0-2209 GCA_035575235.1 Candidatus Methylomirabilota bacterium | reverse complement strand
GGTCTAACAGCAGCTCGATCCGTTCGCGCGCCGTCAATTTTCCCGCCTCATGTTGGCGCTTGATACGGTCTAGACCGCCCCCTTGTAGTGCTTCGTCATTACGCTGTTTCAGTTCTTCCAGGTTTTCCTTTAAGCCCATATGTTTTTGTCCTGTGGCCGCAGGAGGGCCGGATGTGGTCCCGATCTTGTAATATGAGGGACGAAAAAGATCAAGAAAGGGATGTGTTTATAAACATGCTCCCATGCCTTCTCCGTCTTAGGAAGGGGGAGGTAGTTGGCTCGGAAGTTCTACGCGCGCACCGGTTGTAATGCCATATTTGTGGCAAAATCCGGCGTTGACTTCGAGGACAAATTGCGCGGGCCTCCCAGAAGGAAGCGGTTGTTCTGAAAACGGAGTGGTGTTGGCGGCAATGCTGACGATTGTTCGTGCGGCGTTGATATAGATGATGTCTAATGGGAGCGGCGTGTTTTTCATCCAAAACGAGAGCGGCCCCTCGCGAGGAAAGAGGAATAACATGCCCTGATGCTCAGGCAAGTCACGCCGGTACATGAGCCCAAAGCTACGCTTGCCTGGCGTATCAGCGATCTCTACAGACACCTGAACTGGCGATCCCTTGTGCGGGTAAAGTGTCACGTATGGCATCGTTGAGGACGCACATCCCGAGAGACATGGTGCGGCGTTGAAGGCCAAAAGACAAACCGACCAAAAGAGTAAATGCAAGAATTGGCGACTGTGAGGAAAACCGTATTGTCGCTTGCTACGGTACGCCCATGTTCTTTGCACGCCTCTTTCTTTCTTTCTCTTGTAATTTGAGCCTCTTCTTGTGTCAGCTTTATTGGCAGCACGCAAGACGCCTCGCTACAGAGGCAGGCGCATATGGTGTTTTGTTGGGAGGGGAATGATGCTGGAGAGACGCCCCAGCAGGACGTCTCTTCCTCGCAGAGGGAGCGCCGTGCGCCCCATTCGCGCTCAAATTACGCCGTTTTCTTTCAGATTTGCGAGATCAGACATGGTAAGGCCTAATAAGCTGCCGAAAATCTCGCTGTTGTGCTGCCCCAGCAGCGGCGCCGGTCGAACCTCGACTGGGGAATCGGTGAGTTGCACAGCACACCCGGGCATGGTGAAACTGCCCCGCGCCGGATGTTCGATCGTCTGAATCATGCCACGCGCTTTCAGGTGTTCATTGGTCAACACGTCGCCGCTGTCGAGCACCGCTCCACACGGAATTCCTGCTTGTCCGAGGATGCGCATCACTTCAAACTTGCTGCGCTGTCGGGTCCACGAGGCAATAATTTCAAAGAGTTCATCAAAATGTTTATTGCGAGCTGACGGCTCGCTAAAGCGCGGGTCGGAAAGAATATCTGGTCGGCCAATTGATTTGACTAAACTTTCCCACATCTCTTTCGTCGTCGTGATGATATAAGCGTAGTCGTTCCGTCCTCCTGGCGCGCAGGGGTAGAGATCCGTCGGCGCCATGCCTGCTATGCGGTTGCCGCGCCGTTGCGCTGGCGCATCACCGTAATAGTGGCTCATCATGCCAATGCGAGTGAGATTGACGACTGCATCTTGCATCGCAACTTCAAGGCGTTGTCCCCGGCCGGTTTTTTCACGTTGCAGCAGCGCGGCCAGAATGCCTACGGCGCAGTGGATGCCCGTGCCGGTGTCTCCAATAGTGGGTCCGGGTCTGAGGGGTTCGGTTTCAGGCGTGCCCGTCACACTCATGGCGCCGCCAGTAGCCTGGGCGATCATGTCAAAGCTTTTGTACCCAGCATAGGGTCCGTACGTGCCAAAGCCTTTGACTTGAGCATACACAATACGCGGGTTGATTTGACTGATGACATCGTACCCCAGGCCCAGCTCTTGTACTGCTCCAGGTCCATAATTTTCCACCATCACATCGAAGTGCGGCACGAGTTTCTTAAATAAGGAGAGCCCTTGCTCGCTCTTAAGATTGATGGTGATGCTTTTCTTATTGGCGTTAAGAAGAAGGAAATACGGGGAATCCAGTCCGGGCTTGTCTGTGACGAGATACCGGCCCTGTTCGCCGCCTTTCGGGGGTTCTACCTTGACGACCTCGGCGCCGAGAAACGCAAGAATTTCCGTACAGGATGGCCCAGCCTCAAACTGGGTCATATCAAGGATCTTGATGTGATCCAACGCTTTCATAGTTCCCCTCCAGATGTAATCTCTCTGCAGTGTAGCTGCTTT
>DATLYA010000273.1:0-5954 GCA_035575235.1 Candidatus Methylomirabilota bacterium | reverse complement strand
GCTGTACCGCGACATGATCCGTATCCGTCGTTTTGAGGAAGAGGCGGCGCGACAGTATACGCGTGGAAAAATCGGCGGCTTTCTTCACCTCTATATTGGCGAAGAGGCGGTTGCTGTCGGCTCTATTTCAGCGGTCGAACCCACGGATTATATTCTCGCAACCTATCGGGAACACGCGCATTACATCGTCCGCACAGGAGATCTAAAAGGCGCCATGGCCGAACTGTTTGGCAAAGAGACCGGATGCTCTAAAGGGCGTGGCGGGTCGATGCATTTCTTCGATGTTCGCAAACGCTTCATGGGCGGCCATGCGATTGTGGGCAGCCATGTTCCTATCGCTGCCGGCATTGCTTTCGCCTCGAAATATCGCGGCGAACCGAATGTGACGCTCTGTTTCTTCGGTGAAGGAACGGCCAATATGGGCGCCTTTCACGAGGGGATGGCGTTGGCGACGTTGTGGAAGCTGCCTGTGGTCTTTATTTGCGAGAACAACATGTATTCAATGGGCACGCCGCTGTACCGGACGCTGGCGGTTGAGGATGTCGCCGTGCGTGCGAAGGGCTATCCCATGGCGCAAGAGATTGTCAATGGCGACGATGTGCTCGAAGTGCGTGACGCGGTGCGTCGCGCCGCCAAGCGCGCCCGTGCGGAAAGTCTGCCGATTTTGGTGGAAGCAAAGACCTATCGTTTCCGTGGCCACTCGATGTCCGATCCCGCGAAATACCGCACCAAAGAAGAAGTAGAGGAATGGATGAAGCGCGACCCGATTCGCATCCTCGCGGAGCGCATCTATGACCTCGGCATGGCCAATGAGGCGCAACTCAAAGCGATCGACGACGAGGCAAAGCAAGAAGTCGCAGAGGCAGTGAAGTTTGCGGATGAGTCTCCATTCCCAGCGCCAGAAACGCTCTATGATGACGTCTACACCGAATCACAGGATGTGCAGGGAGAAGAGAAGGTCGTGCCACTGCCCCGCCGCGCGCGCGCCGGAGGCTAGAAAAACCGAAGCGGGGAATCGGAGCACCGGGGAACCGGAGAGCTCAAGGGAAGAACCGAGGAATTCCCTTCTTGGCCTCGCAAAATATATGGCTGACGGCTGAGAGCGAAGGAGCTGTGTTATGCGTGAATTGACTTACCGTGAAGCGCTGCGTGAGGCGATGGCCGAGGAAATGGAGCGCGATGAGCGCGTGTTCCTTATGGGCGAAGAAGTAGGTCATTACAATGGGGCGTATAAAGTCTCCGAAGGATTGCTCGAACAGTTTGGCGAGCGCCGCGTAGTGGATACGCCGATCGCGGAGACCGGATTCGCCGGAGTCGGCATTGGCGCGGCCATGGTGGGCCTCCGTCCTATCATTGAATTCATGACCTGGAATTTTTCTCTTTGCGCGTATGATCAACTGGTGAATAACGCGGCAAAGCTGCGCTACATGTCCGGCGGACAAATCGAGCTGCCGATCGTATTCCGTGGCCCGGGCGGCGCAGCGCACCAGTTAGCGGCGCAGCATTCGCAGGTCGTGGAAAGTTTGTATGCCTATGTGCCGGGGCTCAAAGTCGTCGCGCCTGCGACGCCGTACGATGCGAAGGGGCTGCTCAAGAGCGCCATTCGCGACGACAATCCGATTGTTTTTATCGAAGGAGAAGTGTTGTATGGCCGCAAAGGACAAGTGCCTGACGAGGAATATACAATTCCCCTTGGCAAAGGCGATGTGAAGCGAGAGGGCAAAGATGTCACCATTATTGCCTGGTCAAAAATGGTCTACGTGGCGCAGGACGCCGCCGCTGAGTTAGCGAAGCAGAGTATTGAAGTGGAAATTATTGACCCGCGCACGATTCGTCCTCTGGACGAGGAAGTGATCCTTCGTTCCGTCAGGAAAACTAATCGCTGCGTGATCGTTGAAGAGGGGTGGCCGTTCGCCGGGGCCGGGGCTGAGATCTCGTATCGCGTGACGAACAAGGCGTTTGATTATCTGGATTCTCCTGTGGTGCGCGTCACAGCTGAGGATGTGCCCATGCCCTACGCAAAGAACCTTGAGCATTTGGTGTTGCCTAATGTTGAGAAAGTAGTGAATGCGGTGAAGAGTGTGTTGTATCGGTCGTGATGAGAGCGACTTGTCGTTGCCTGGACTCTCTCGAGGAACATGTTTCTTGAGGAGGAAGGGTGCGGCGCGCCGCACCCTTACAGCTTCTTGGCCGTGACCAATTTTACCGCACCATATCCAGATTCTTTTGCGCCCGCGAAAAATTCGGATTGATTTGCAAGGCAGCCTGGAACTCTGCTGCCGCCTCTGCTCTTCGCCCCATCCGCATGTAGATTTCTCCTAGCTCGTTGTGCGCGACATCATCGTTCGGGCACAACGCTAGCCCTTCCTTGTAGCGAGCGACCGCTGCCTCAGTATCTCCCGCCTTACGGCCCGCATCAAAGGCATAAAACGCGCGGTTACACGCCTCACGTTCTTGCGCCTCTTTCTGGCCTTGCTGACGTAATGCTTCCGCCTCTTGCCGTAATGTTTCGGCTTCTTCTCTCAGTCGCGCCAGTTCAGCCCGCTGCTGTTCGAGCTGAGTGTTGTCGAAGAGGGTGCATGCGGAGGCAAAGCAAGAAGCGAGAAGCAAGAAGCGAGAAGCAAAAGCACGAAGACGGAGATTCATGTGGATTCATTAGGCGCTGTGCGCGGAAACTTTTTTTACTTGAGAGAACAAGCACAACACGCGCCACGCGATGCATGTTACGTGATGCGTGTCGCGTGTTGCGTGTTGTGTGCTCCTGGCCTTTCCTGCTCCGTTGACTTGCGACGTGTCAAAAATGGTCCTTCAAATATCGCGTCTTCTCCAATACAGCGACTGGCTCAAGCTTCAGTTCAGGAAATTGCTTCTTCACATTCGCCTGCAATTCAGCATTCTGGACGCGGACAAAGGGGTTAAATTCTTTCTCTTCCGCGATCGTGGAAGGAATCGTTGGAAGTTTTTTCGCGCGCATGTCTTGCGCCCAGCGCAGCTTAGCCTGGGCTTTCGCGTTGCTGGGTTCGAGCGTCAAGGCGAACTGGAGGTTTTTTACCGTGTATTCATGACCGCAGTAGACGCGCGTATCATCCGGCAGCGCCATCAGTTTGACCATGTTGTTGTGCATATCCGCCGCCGTGCCCTCAAACAACCGGCCGCAACCGGCGATGAACAACGTGTCGCCGGTGAAGACTGCTTTCTCGTTGGGAAAATACAAGGCGATATGACCGCTGGTGTGACAGGGGATGAAGAGAAAGCGGCCTTGATGTTTGCCAATGTTGATCGTATCGCCTTCATCAACGAGATTGGTGATGGCGGGGGTGCGATCCTTATCCCGCTTATGACCGTACACTTTAACGCCAGGAAACTCTTGCACTAATTCTTTATTTCCTCCGACATGATCCCAATGATGATGCGTATTGATAATCGTGGAGAGTGTGACGCCTTCTCTGCGGACGGTTTCCGCAACCGGGCCGGCCTCAGACGGGTCCACCACGCCCGCTTCTTTGGTGGATTCATCAATAATGAGATAGGCGTAATTGTCCGCGAGGACGGGGATAGGAACGATCTTCATAGAAAATCTCCTCTTTTCTCGTATTGTCTGGCGTGACGGTACTCTATACAAGAGATCTCTGGAGGGTCAAGCACGAGACTAGGCGGTAGAACAGGATGGCGCTACACTAGCGTTGCACTGACAACAGCCTGCGGTCACTCGGAGTGGAGCGAAGGATCTTCCGTTCAGGGCAGGCCCTGAGCAAAGCAGAAGGACGGAGAAGGATCTGAGATCATAGAGAGATGTTATGAAAGCTATCATGGATCATATCGTACTGAACGCGGAAGATGTGGAAACATTGGTGCGCTTTTACACCAACGTCGTTGAGCTGGCGCCGGAACGGTTGGAAGAATTCCGCAATGGAAGAGTTCCGTTCCCATCTGTTCGGGTGAACGAAGACACCGTCATCGACCTTGCGCCGAAGATGATGTGGCAGGGAGTGAAACCGCGTACGGCTGGCCGGCCAAATCTTAATCATTTCTGCTTGACCATGGAAAAGCTGGAGTGGGAGAGGTTGCGACAGCGCCTGACCGCGCATCACATCGTTGTGGATGGCCCATATCCGCGTTGGGGCGCGCACGGCAACGGCACGTCTTATTATTTCCACGATCCTGAAGGAAATGAGATCGAGGCAAGATACTATGGGGAGTAAAATAGCAGTGCAATCCGTCCAGCGGCGACAGGCGCATGCGAGGAGACGGTCTATACAGCCACGTGCGGAAGCGACGATCGAAGATTTGTATCGTGTGCCGGGGAAGGCTGAGCTTGTGGACGGGAAGATTTTTCATATGGCTCCGACAGGGTGGAAGTCTGGCTATGCTGGCGATGAGATTTTTGTTTCGTTACGCACCTATGTCAGGCGTACCGGCAGAGGATACGCCGTCGGCGCCAATAAGGCTTTTCGGGTGAATTTACCGCGCCGGAAGTCCTTTAGTCCTGACGCCGCCTATTACGTTGGGCCAGATCCCGGTATGAAATTCTTTGAGGGAGCGCCGGTGTTCGCCGCTGAAGTACGAAGCGAGGGCGACTATGGCGTCAGGGCAGAGCGTGCGATGGCGCGAAAGCGGGCGGACTATTTTGCCGCCGGGACTCTGGTTGTGTGGGACGGGGATCTACTGAATAAAGATGTTGTACGGGTATACCGGGCAAGCGACCCGGAGCAGCCAACAATCTACCGACGTGGCGACGTGGCTGAAGCTGAGCCGGCTGTCCCTGGCTGGACAATGCCGGTGGATGATTTGTTTACGTGAGAATAGTTCGCGTACAGTTGGAGGTCTCTTCCAGAGAAAGCTAAAATAACAATATGGGGCTTGTGCTTGAGGCGAGAGGAGAGTTTCTATAGCGGCTCGTCTTTGCTGTCTTGTTCACCTCAACAGGGGAAGGCGCCCTATATATTCTTTCGTTGATTGACGTGGGAGAGTAGGTCATGGGCCACTCTCCCACATGGGCCTGGTCAATTTTTCATCGGAAACCCATACAACTTTGCCGCGTTCTCGTAGACGATCTTCCGGCGCGTCGCTTCAGGCAAGTGGCCAAGTTGTTTGTGGAGGAACTCTTGCGAGTCCGGCCACACGCCGTCCGGATGCGGGAAGTCTGAACCCCACATGACATTGTTGACGCCAACTTTTTCAATCAGATCGACGCCAGTCTGATCTTGCTGGTACGTTGCATACATCTGCCGATACCAGTATTCGCTCGGCTTCATTTTGAGTTCGAGATCTTTGAACTGATCTTCCCACTCGTAATCGAGCCGTTCGAGCACATAGGGAATCCAGCCGATCCCCGCCTCACCGATGACAATCTTCAGATGAGGCAACCGCTCCAGCGTGCCGCTATAGATGATTGCCGCCATCGCTTCGACCATGGACATCTGAAAGCCGGCGAGCAATGTGGCCAGCCACATGCGGCGTGAACGATGATCAGACAGCCAGGTCATATCTTGTTTCGGTCCCAGCGTATGAAAATGCATGGGCATGCCGCACTCAGCCGCCGCCTCCCACAAGGGGTTCCAGTCGTTATGCCACAGTGGCATCATTCCTGGAGAGATGGGAATCTCCGCGCCTCTAATGCCCATCCTGGCGCAGCGCCGCAGTTCAGCGGCTGCTTTGCCAGGGGAAAACGTGGGCAGGCAGGCGATCATGGCGAACCGTTCAGGACAGGCTTTGCCAAAGTCCGCCGCGAAGTCATTGTAGATGTGTACGACCGTTTCGACGATTTCAGGGTCTTGCAGGCGAAACGCCGCGCCGAGAATGCCATAGAGCACTTCGCCGATGACCCCATCCCGGTCTTGATCGCGAAGTCGATACTTCGGATCGGAGGTGCGGAAAATGCCCCGTTTGTAGTCTTCGTACAGACCTTCCGCCGCCATGCGGTCCGACCGGTAGATCTGACCGGGAATATAGGG
>DATLYA010000272.1:0-9601 GCA_035575235.1 Candidatus Methylomirabilota bacterium | reverse complement strand
TGATTCCAGCGCGCTACGGGTCAACTCGCTTCCCTGGGAAACCCCTCGCGTTGCTGCGTGGCAAACCAATGATCCAGCACGTCTATGAACGGACGCGGCTGGTGCAGGGGCTGTCGTGCGTTGTGGTGGCGACTGACGACGAGCGGATTGCACAAGTCGTGAAGGAATTTGGCGGTGAAGCGGTCATGACCCGCGCTGATCATCCGACCGGCACGGATCGCCTGGCGGAGGCAGCACATGGGCTGAGCGCTGAAATCATTGTCAACGTGCAGGGAGATCTGCCGTTTTTTCCGCCGGCCATGGTGGAAGACGCGGTGGCGGCGCTTGCACGCTCCTCGAGCGCGGTGATGTCCACGGTCAAAACGCCGATTTGGGATCTCACGGAGTGGCGGAATCCGAATGTGGTCAAGGTCGTGACCGATCGAGAGGGAATGGCGCTGTATTTTTCGCGCAGCCCGATTCCGTTTTGCCGAGATCAGCAGCCGCAGGGAACAGCCCACCCGGAGCTCTTTGGCTACCGGCATATCGGTTTGTACGTATATCGCCGAGACTTTCTGTTTACGTTTACGCGGTTGCCGCGTACGAAGTTGGAACAAACTGAGCAGCTTGAACAACTCCGCGTGCTGGAGTGGGGATATAAAATTTCCGTCAGCGAAACCGAACGGCCTACGATCGAGGTGGATACGCCGGAAGACTTACAACGCGCAGAGGAGACGATGCCATGAGTATGAGCAACGCCAGGGAAGGACGGAAAACGAAATTTATTTTTGTCACCGGTGGAGTAGTCTCGTCGCTGGGGAAAGGGCTGGCGGCGGCGTCGATCGGTGGTTTGCTGGAGAGCCGCGGGCTGAAAGTCACGATGCTCAAGATGGATCCCTACATCAATGTCGACCCCGGCACGATGAACCCCTTCCAGCATGGGGAAGTCTACGTGACCGAAGACGGCGCGGAGACAGATCTCGATCTTGGCCATTATGAGCGGTATGTGTCCACCTCACTGAGCCGCAAGAATAGTTTCACCACCGGTCAGGTGTATGACGCCGTCATTTCCCGAGAACGACGCGGCGACTATTTGGGCGGTACGGTGCAGGTGATTCCGCACATTACCGACGAGATCAAGCAGCGTATTCTGGCCGCTGCGGCCGGATTTGATGTCGCCATTTGTGAGGTCGGCGGCACGGTTGGCGATATCGAGGGCTTGCCGTTTCTGGAAGCGATTCGTCAGTTCCGCTGGGACTGGGGACGTGAGCATGTCCTCTACGTGCATCTCACGCTGGTGCCGTTCATTGCCGCCGCGGGAGAACTGAAGACGAAGCCGACGCAGCATAGCGTGAAAGAGTTAACGAGTTTAGGGATCCAGCCCGACATCCTCCTCTGCCGTACAGATCGCTATCTCGACCCGAAAGTGAAGGCGAAGATTGCCCATTTCTGCAACGTGGATGAGAGCGCGGTGATTACCGCCAAAGATGTGGAATGTATCTATGAAGTGCCGTTAGTGTTTCATGAAGAAGGGCTCGACGAGCGCGTGGTGGAAAAGCTCAATATGTGGACCGGCGCGCCGAATCTGAGCAAGTGGGAAAAGATTGTGCAGACGTTCCGTCACCCCCGAGAACACGTGCGCATCGCCATGGTGGGGAAATACGCGGATCTGATTGATTCCTATAAGAGCGTCAACGAAGCATTGGCCCACGGCGGATTCGCGAACGAATGCCGTGTGGAGGTTGATCACATCGACTCCGAGCGCCTGGAAGCAGGCGTGCTTCCCGAGGCGGTGCGCCAAGCGGACGGGCTGCTAGTGCCTATGGGGTTTGGCCAGCGCGGCACGGAGGGCAAAATTGCCGCCGTGCGCTACGCTCGAGAGCAAGGAATTCCCTTCTTTGGCATTTGTTTCGGTATGCAGATGGCGGTCATCGAGTTTGGCCGGAATGTGTGTGGGCTCACGAGCGCGAATTCCATTGAGATTGATCCTGAAACCCCACACCCCGTGATTGCTTTAATGGATCATCAGCGGGACATGGTGCAAAAAGGCGGAACGATGCGTCTTGGCGCTTATCCTTGTCTCTTGCAGGATAATAGTCTGGCTGCACAGTTGTATGGAAAGAAGATGGTGTCTGAACGGCACCGCCACCGCTACGAGTTTAATAATGCGTACCGGGAAACTTTTATGGCGAAGGGGATGGTGTTCAGTGGAGTGTCCCCGGATGGGAAACTGGTGGAAATTATTGAACTGCGGGATCATCCGTGGTTTGTTGGCGTGCAGTTTCATCCCGAGTTCAAGTCACGCCCATTTGACGCCCATCCGCTGTTTCGTGGCTTTATTCGCGCGGCGTTGCAGCGGCGCACCGGCTTGAGTGAAGGCGTGTACCGGCGCGTGAGCGGAGCACAACGCTAATGGCTCGTGAACTGACGCCCGAAACGGTCGCCATTGGTTCTTTGCACTGCGGCGGCGGTCGGCCCTTTGTGCTCATTGCCGGTCCATGTGTCATCGAGAGCCGGGACTCGGCGTTGCGGCACGCCGAGGCGCTGCGTGAACTGACCGATCGTCTCGGCGCGCCGTTCATATACAAGTCATCCTACGACAAAGCAAACCGCACCTCAGGGGCGTCGTTCCGCGGCTTGGGCATCCATGAGGGCTTGGCGATTCTTTCCGAAGTCAAACGTGAGACGGGCGTTCTGGTGCTGACGGATGTGCATGCGCCGGAAGAGGCGGCCATTGCTGCCGAGGTGGTAGATGTCCTGCAAATTCCCGCCTTCCTGTGCCGTCAGACCGATCTTCTGGTTGCGGCTGGACGGAGTGGCCGCGTGGTCAACATCAAGAAAGGGCAGTTTCTGGCTCCATGGGATATGGAGCATGCCGCTGAGAAGGTTGCCGCCACCGGCAATAGAAAGATCTTGCTGACTGAGCGGGGCTGTTCATTTGGTTATAACAATCTGGTGTCTGACTTTCGTGCGCTGCCTATCATGGCGCGGACTGGCTACCCGGTTGTCTACGATGCGACTCACAGCGTGCAACTGCCAGGGGGGCAAGGCGGCGTGTCTGGCGGGCAACGTGAATTTATCGCGCCGTTAGCGCGCGCCGCGGTGGCGGTTGGTGTTGACGGCCTCTTTATGGAAGTGCATGAAGAGCCAGCTCGTGCGCTGAGCGACAGCGCGACTGTATTCCCTTTGGCGCAGCTTGAATCCCTCCTGCGTGTCCTGCTCACGCTTGATGCTATAGTGAAAGACCAGAAGAGCGGAAAGTAAGACATCATTCCCTCCGGTGTACGCGTGAGGCGAAAAATGTTCGCTTCCTTGGTCCTGCTCTTTGCGTTGTGTGGGGCGAGTGGTATCCTGATCCCGATATAGTCGACGTAGTAGGAAGAAGTATGAGTCGAGGGCAGGTGCGTTTTGTGATCGCTCTAACCGCGATGCTTTCTCTGATGGTGGTTGCTTACTATCTTGTTACCGCCTTGCGTGAGCAAAAAGTAAAGGAGAAAAATCTTGCACGGATTGCGCAAGATGTTGTTCCAGGCGCGGACCAACGCATGCAAAACTTTCGCCGCGCGAAAATTCGCGATGGCAAGAAGGTCTGGGAGCTCGCGGCACGCCAAGCTCGTTATGTACAGGAGAATAATGAGATTGTCGTTGAAGAACCAGAAGTGAGTTTGTATTTGCAAGACGGCGATGTGCTTGCCTTACGTTGCCAGGAAGGACGTGTTCACCTGAGCGAGGATGAGGATGTAACTCTCATGGAGTTAGAGGGGGATTTAGAAGTACGGGTCAATAATTTCATTATTACTACGCAGCATGCTGTGTACGAAAGCGAACACAACACTATTTCATCGCCTGGGCCTGTCCGCATTGTGGGGCAAGGGTTGGAGGTGGAAGGGAAAGGCTACACTGTTGAGGTGGCGGAAAAACGCGTAAGGCTCAACGCGGATGTACAAACGACCGTCACGAAGGGGGAGGGTGATGTGGGGAAGATCTAACTGCTGGGGAATCGTACTGTTGCTTATCTTCTGTTGCTTTGGCATGGGGCGATCTGGGGCAGAAGAGACAACGCCTGCTGATGGCAATGGGAAGCAAGAGAAAAAAACTCCTGGGTCGAGTCTGGTTGACTCCTTGTCATTGACGTCGCGCCGCGACCCTATCCACATCAGCTCGCAGCAGTTGGAATTTCTCTATGACGAAAAACGTATTGTCTATCGTGGGGATGTGGTGGCTGTGCAAGGGGATGTCACCATGAAGAGCGATCAGCTTACTGTCCTGTACGAAGACGTTCCACCGACGGCAGGCGTGACAACGGTAAAGGCGGGAAAGCCAGAAAACTCGGAAGGAGCAGCGCCCGGCGCGTCCAAGCAGCGCCTGAAGGAAATTATTGCTGAAGGTCATGTCGACATCACTTCTGGCAATCGCCGCGCGACCGGGAAAAAAGCTGTGTTCAATGAAAGCTCGCGCACCGTGGTATTGAGCGGTGACGCCCATGTGCAGGAGCTAGGCAATTGGGTGTCCGGTGAGCGCGTAACGGTCTTTCTCGATGAAAAACGCAGTATCGTTGAGGGCGGCGGCGAACGGCGGGCTGAAATGGAAATTCGCTCTGACCAGCAGGAAGAGACGAAAAAAGGGGCGAAAAAGCCGTGAGGGTGGAGCAGGTATTGCGCGGGGATGGTCTGAGCAAGACTTATGGCAAACGCCTTGTCCTCCGCAACGTGTCAGTTGAGGTAAAGGGGGGGGAGATTGTTGGGCTCTTGGGGCCGAATGGAGCAGGAAAGACCACGACTTTTTCCATTATTGTTGGTCTGATTCGGCCGGATCAGGGAACGGTGATCTGTAAGGGCGAAGATATTACGCGGCTCCCGATGTATAAACGAGCCCGGAAAGGGGTGACATATCTTCCTCAGGAAGCTTCGGTCTTTCGCAAATTGACGGTAGAAGAAAACCTCTTAGCTATTTTAGAAACACTGCCCCTGACTATGGCGGAACGGCGCGAACGGCTCACTCAGCTCCTCAGTGATCTCCGTATTGACCATTTGGCGAAAAATCGGGCGGACTCTTTATCCGGTGGCGAACGCCGCCGCACGGAAATTGCCCGGGCTTTAGTGATGGAGCCGGCATTTATGTTGTTAGATGAACCGTTTGCGGGGATTGATCCGCTTTCGGTAGTCGATATTCAAGAGATTATGTTGCAACTGCGCGGACGCGGCATTGGCATCTTGGTGACGGATCACAATGTACGAGAGACGCTGACGATTTGTGACCGGGCTTATATCTTGAGTGACGGACAGGTATTTGAAGAAGGAACGCCGCAAGAGATTACCGCGAGCGCTCGTGCTCGCCAAGTCTATCTTGGTGAACGGTTTCGTTTGTAAGTTGAGGGTAACACGACGATGGCTTTGGATATCAAACTCCAGCAGAAGCTGACGCAAAAATTGGTGATGACGCCGCAGTTGCGTCAGGCCATTAAAATTCTGCAGCTTCCGCGCGGCGAACTTGATACGCTCATTTATGAAGAATTAGCGGAAAATCCTGTCTTAAGCGTTGAGCAAGGGGAAGAAGAGGTTTCTCCTGCTGAGGCTGGCGTCATGGGGGACGAACCGCCCGCCAATGGGCTGACGGAAAATACTGCTCCAGCTGAGGACATTGACTGGCGGTCCTATCTTGAAACGTACAACGATGAACTGCCTTCCTTGCCTGCGTGGGGCGATGAAGATGCGGATGAAGAACGGCAAAACCTGATTGAGAACCAGCCAAACCGGACGGAATCGCTTGCCGAGCATCTCGCCTGGCAGTTGCGGTTCCGCGATCTGACAGAAGAAGAAAAGCGTCTCGCTGCGGTCATCATCGGCAATTTAGATGTTGACGGCTACCTGCAAGATCCTGTTGAAGAGATCGCGGCAAATGCCGGCTTCAGTGTTGAGGATGGCGTACGGGTGCTTCGCGTCATTCAGGAATGTGAGCCTGCCGGCGTCGGCGCGCGCGACCTCCGCGAGTGTTTGCTATTGCAACTGCGGAGCCAGGGGTTGGAAAATCCCGCCGTGAATGATCCGATTCTTTCGCTGGCGGGGAAAATCGTACAAGATCATCTTCCAGCTCTGGAGGTGCGACGCTTTGACCGGCTGGCCAAAGATCTTGGAGTGACGAGTGAAGAGGTGTCGCAGGCGGTGAAGCTGATTTCCTCGCTGGAGCCCAAACCTGGGCGTGATTTCGGTGAAGGAGAAGTCCGGTATGTCACCGAAGATGTTTACGTGCAGAAGGTGGGAGATGAATGGGTAGTGACGCTGAATGAGGAGGGATTGCCGCGACTCAAAGTGAGCGCCTCATATCGGCGGTTGCTGGCGGAAGGGGGAGAGGCGAAAGATTATATTCAGGACAAATTGCGCGCCGCTGCCTGGTTGATTAAAAGCATTCACCAGCGTCAACGGACGCTCTTGCTTGTCGCGCAGAGTCTGGCCAAGTTTCAACAAGATTTTCTCACGCACGGCGTGTCGCATATGCGGCCACTGGTCTTGCGTGATGTCGCCGAAGACGTTGGCATTCATGAATCGACAGTCAGCCGGGCGATCGCGAACAAGTATATCGCCACTCCACGCGGCATCTATCCGTTAAAAAAGTTCTTCACCACAGGGTTAAAAGGACGCCAGGGGCAGGATGTGGCGGCGGAGAGCGTCAAAGAACGCATTCGGGAGATGATCGCGAATGAAGATCCGACGCACCCGCTTAGCGACGAGGAAATCGCCAAGGCCTTATCGCGCGATGATGTCACCATCGCGCGCCGGACCGTGGCGAAATACCGGGAAAGCATGAATATTCTCCCTTCGGCGAAGCGTAAGCACTTGCATTAGTCAGACCCGCAGCGCCGCGAGGCGGATAGAGGAAAAGAAAGGTCTCCCACCATGCGTGTGGTTGATATTCTGAAAGAAGAACTCATCGCGCCAGAGCTGCAAAGTGCGACCAAGACCGATGTGTTGCGTGAGCTGGCCTTCCATCTGGCCGCGCATCAGCCGGACATTAATCCTGAACATCTTGTGACGGTTCTTCTCGACCGGGAGCGATTGGGCACAACGGCGATTGGCGAGGGCATCGCCATCCCGCATGGCAAATTGCCCGGCCTCAAAGGCGTCATGGCGGCGTTTGGCCGGAGCCTCAAGGGAGTGGATTGTCACTCGCTCGACGGCGCGCCGACTAAACTTTTTTTTCTGCTGGTGGCCCCGGAAGATTCTGCTGGGATTCATCTCAAAGCGCTCGCCCGCGTCTCTCGCCTGTTAAAAGAAAAAAGCTTCCGTGATCGCCTCTTAACCGCGAAGACGCGCGCTGAATTGTATCGGGTCATCTGTGAAGAAGACGCTAAACTCTGAGACCAGCGCGGCGTCGCCAGCGTCGCACTCCATGCGCGTGGTGATCGTGACTGGTCTGTCAGGATCTGGTAAAAGCACGGCGATTCACGTGCTCGAGGATCTGGGATTTTACTGCATTGATAATCTGCCTGTTACCCTCATCCCGCCTTTTTTGGAACTGTGCGCAAAAAGTGAAGAGCCAATTACGCGCGTCGCGCTCGGTATTGACCTGCGCGAGCGCGTCTCCTTGCGTGAGTATCCTTCCGTGCTGGAAGAGCTGCGCCGCCGCGGGCAGCGCGTAGAAATTCTCTATTTTGAGGCGGCGGATGAAGTATTGCTGCGCCGTTTTAGTGAAACCCGTCGACCGCACCCTGCGGCTGGCGGTGGCGGCATCGCTCAAGGGATTCGCACGGAGCGTGAGCGCTTGGTGGGATTACGTGAGCTGGCGGACCAGATTATTGACACCTCCGCTTTGACCGTGCATGAATTGCGCGATCAATTGCGCCAGCTTCTCTCCAAAGCCTCGCCGCAAGACTCGTTGCTGGTGACGATAGAGTCTTTCGGGTACAAGTACGGCGTACCCACCGACGCGGATATTATGTTCGATGTGCGCTTTTTGCCCAATCCATTTTTTGTTGAACACCTGCGACCGAAGACGGGCGCCGACCCTGCCGTGGCGGACTTTGTGCTCCAGCAGTACGATACCCAAGGCTTCTTAACCCAAGTGAGCGCGCTGTTGGAAATGACTCTTCCCCTTTACATCCGCGAAGGGAAAAGCTACTTGACGCTGGCCATTGGTTGTACGGGAGGGCGACACCGTTCCGTCGCTATCGCTGAAGAGTTGGGAAAACGTTTGCACGGGTGGGGGTATGGCGTACAAGTTCGACATCGGGATCTCCAACGCTGAGAAGAGCGCGATTGTATGGTAGACCTGCCGGCGGTGTCTGCTCGATTGACGCTGCGCAACGCGCAAGGGCTGCATGCGCGCGCGGCAGCGGCGTTTGTCCGCGCGCTTAGTGGACTGAAGGCCGACGTCAAAGTCAGCTGGGAAGGGCGCACGGTCAATGGCCGGAGCATGCTTGAGCTTATGACCTTGGGAGCCCCGTGTGGTAGTGTATTAGAAGTGCACATCAGTGGAGTGGATGCGCGGACGGCCTTGGCGGCTCTGACAAAAGTCATTGAAAATCGTTTCTACGAAGAGTGATCCTCTCTGCTGTACTCCAGATGGAGAGGACTCTTCGAGGAAAGCATCTTTTCCGCCTCTTGACGCTGCGGGAGGGATTCTATTAGATGCGCCTGCCGTTCTGTCACCCCGGTGAGAACAGCGGTCCGATAAGGAGATACGATGTATGGCGGCGAAAGATTTTTTGTTTACTTCGGAGTCCGTGTCCGAAGGGCATCCAGACAAACTGTGTGACCAGGTTTCCGACGCTGTGTTGGATGCCGCGTTAAAGGAAGATCCTGAGAGCCGAGTGGCGTGCGAAACACTGGCCAAGACGGGCATGGTGGTGATTGCCGGCGAAATTACCACAAAAGCACAGATTAACTACGCTGATATCGCCCGGGAGGTCGTGCGGGATATCGGCTATACCAGTTCAGAGTTAGGTTTTGATGCTGATACATGTGCGGTCCTGACGGCCATTGGGCTGCAATCTCCGGATATTTCCCAGGGCGTGACGGAAGGCCAAGGCTTGTACAAGGAACAAGGCGCCGGCGACCAGGGGATGATGTTCGGTTTCGCATGCGATGAGACCAAAGAATTCATGCCGTTTCCCATCTACACGGCGCATCGCCTGATGGAAGCATTAACGCAAGCGCGAAAAAGTGGGCAATTGCCGTTTCTCCGTCCTGACAGTAAATCGCAAGTGACGGTCCACTATCGCGATGGCCGGCCAGTGCGCGCCGACACGGTGTTGATTTCAACTCAACATCATCCTGACGTCCAATACGGGACGATTAAAGAAGCCGTGATCGAAGACGTCATTAAACGGGTGGTGCCGCCGGAATTTCTCGACAGCAAGACCGTGTTCTTGGTGAACCCCACTGGGCGGTTCGTGCACGGTGGGCCCTTCGCGGACTGCGGTCTCACAGGGCGGAAGATTATCGTGGACACCTATGGCGGGTATGGCCGCCATGGCGGCGGCGCGTTCTCCGGGAAAGACCCCTCAAAAGTGGATCGTTCCGCCGCCTACATGGCGCGGTACATCGCCAAGAATCTGGTGGCGGCAGGGCTGGCGAGACGCTGCGAGGTGCAGGTCGCCTATGCGATCGGCATGGCGCAGCCGGTC
>DATLYA010000271.1:0-4936 GCA_035575235.1 Candidatus Methylomirabilota bacterium | reverse complement strand
GGATGTCACACAACCGCCGAAGTCGTAGACTACTTGCTGGCGCGTTTTCTTCGTACGCCGATAGCTGCGGATGATCGGCAAGCTTTGGTTGATTTCCTCACGAAAGAACTGGGGACTGAGCGCATCGCGCCTGCGTCTTCGTATTTAGAAGACCCGGTGCGTCTGCTTGTTCATCTCATTATGAGCGCACCGGAGTATCAGTTGGGATAAGAAAGAGCTAAAAGAAGCAAGGAGAACGGCGGCTCATCTGGATAAATAACTATACAGAGCTCTGTCACTAAGCGGAGCGAAGACTCTCACTGCAAGACCCTTCACGGAGTTTATCCTGAGCGCAGTCGAAGGGTTCAGGGTGACAACTCTGATGAGGAGAAACGAATGCCGACGAAATCTTTCTTCAATCGTACTTTCACCCGCCGTGACGCACTGCGCCTTGGCCTCTATGGTCTGGGTGTGAGCGTGGGGCTGCCGGCGTTCTTTCACAACACTGCTACTGCCCTTGCCGCTACGGACCAGAACAGCGCGAAGATCAATGAGCGCATCTTGGTCGTGGTGGAATTGTCCGGCGGCAACGATGGGCTCAATACCATCGTGCCGTATGGCGATGACGCCTATTACCGTCAGCGCCCGACGATCGGTATTCCCGCGGATAAGGTGCGGAAAATTAATGACCACTTCGGCTTCCACCCTTCCATGGCGGGATTTGAGCGATTATACAAGGATGGAAAATTGGCCATCGTGCACGGCTGCGGCTATGAGAAACCCTCGCTTTCGCATTTTGAGTCGATGGGCTTTTGGCATACCGGCGCGCCCAATGCCGGTGAGCCGCTTGGCTGGCTTGGCCGTGTGGCCGACGCGATGGACCCGGCAGGGCAAAGGAACTACATTGTCAACATCGCCACGACGCAGTCGCTGGCGGTGCGCAGCGGCAAGCATTCGCCGTTGGTGTTTTACGACCCGGAACGTTTCTTTCGCAGCGGCGTTTATCAACAACAACCCATTTTTCAGCGCTTTGGCCGGGCGCGAGACACGAGCAACGCCTCGCTCAATTTCCTGACCGCCATCGCTGCGAACGCCGCTGACAGCGCCGCCTTCGTGCGTCAGGCCTGGGCGGATTACAAGACCCCGGTGGATTACGGTGCTGCTGCGGCTGGGTTAGGACTTGATCTGCGTAAAGTGGCGGCGCTCATCAAGGCCGGGATGCCGACGCGACTCTACTACGTGAGCTACGCGGGCAACCCCTTTGACACTCACGTGTATCAATCCGACGTGCACGCTCGGCTGTTAATCTACACCGCCGATGCGCTGCGCGCTTTTATCGATGATGTGAAACGGATTGGGCGCGGCGCCGATGTGGCAGTCATGGTGTTCACTGAATTTGGCCGCCGTGTGCCGGAAAATACCAGCAAAGGCACCGACCATGGCGCCGCAACGCCGATGTTTGTCATTGGTGAAAAAGTGAAAGGCGGTCTCTATAGCGCGCCAGTGAGTCTCACGAATTTAGATGACGGCAATTTAATCTACACGACCGATTTCCGTCGCGTCTACGCTTCGATGATTACAGAGTGGCTCGGGTACGAAGATGCCGCGTCGCTCCTTAGAGGTCATTTTCAGCCGCTCGGCCTGTTTGCGTAATGCTGTGCAAGGAAGAATTATGAACACTGTTATTGATGAAATCACCAGCGGCATCTATCGTGTGTCGACTTATATCGATCAGGCGGATTTTACCTTCAATCAATATCTGATTGACGCCGACCAGCCCCTGCTTTTTCACTGTGGCATGCGCGGACTCTTTCCGTCCGTCTCCGCCGCGGTGGCCAAAGTCGCGCCCCTTGCGCGTCTGCGCTGGATTTCTTTCGGACATTGGGAGGCCGATGAATCCGGCGCCATGAACGACTGGCTCGCCGCTGCGCCGGAGGCGCAAGTGGCGGTCGGCGCTATCGGTTGCATGTTATCGGTGAATGATCTGGCCGTGCGGCCGCCGCGCGCTCTTGAAAATGACGAGGTGCTTGATTTAGGCGGCAAGCGCGTGCGATATCTCGCTACACCGCATGTGCCACATTGTTGGGACGCCGGACTGCTCTTTGAGGAGACCACCAGGACGCTCTTCTGCGGCGACTTATTTACCCAGATCGGCAAAAGTCCCGCGGTCTCGGAAGCAGACCTGATCGCACCGGCCCTGGCCGCAGAAGACGCCTTTAAGGCGACGTCGCTCACGCCGGACACCGCCCCCACGATTCGCCGCCTGGCGGCCTTGCAACCCGCCATGCTGGCGCTCATGCATGGACCAGCCTACCGCGGCGACTGCGAACGCGCGTTGCACGCCTTGGCGGACGCCTATGCAGAACGACTGCAACGAGCGGCGCAATAGTGCGTCAATATTACAGATAATCATAATTTATTCTTTAGGGAGGATACGAATGCCAACGCTTGACCGCAACGGCGTCCATATTTACTACGAAGTGCACGGCTCCGGGCCGGCGATCCTGCTGACTCACGGCTTTAGCGCCACCACGGAGATGTGGAAGCCCAATATTCCTGTGCTCTCCCAGCGCTATCGCTTGATTCTGTGGGACATGCGCGGCCATGGTCAATCAGACAGCCCGAGCGATCCCTACCGGTATTCCGCTGATCTCACGGTGGGTGATATGGACGCACTGCTCGACGCCTGCGGCGAGAAGCAAGCGGTGCTTGGCGGGCACTCGTTAGGCGGCTTCATGTCGTTGGCGTATCACCTGTTGCACCCCGAACGGATCAGGGCGTTGATGTTGTTTGACACGGGCCCTGGATACAAAAAAGATGAAGCGCGCGCCGGCTGGAACAAGCGCGCCGAGACCATAGCGCGAGCCTTTGAAGAAAAAGGGTTAGAGGCGCTCGGTCGCAGCGCCGAGGTGCTCACAAGTAAACATCGCTCGGCGCAGGGGCTCGCCTACGCCGCACGGGGGATGTTGGCGCAGCGGGACGCGCGCGTCATCAACTCGTTGGAGTCGATCACAGTTCCGACTCTGGTCCTGGTTGGCGACAAAGACGACGCTTATTTTGCCGCGACGGATTACATGGCGAGCAAAATTCCTGGCGCGAAAAAAGTGGTGATTCCTGACGCCGGCCATGCAGCCAACATTGATCAGCCTGAGAAGTTTAATCAGGCGGTACTAGAGTTTCTGTCGCACGTATAAAACTAATCCGGAGGAACTGTATGCCAACGCCGAGCATCGTGTTGTACAACAGCCTCGCCCCTGGCGCGGTCGGGCAGGCCGTAACCTACGCCCGCATGGCGGAGGAGGGGGGGTTTCGCAGTGTGTTGGTGTCCGAATCCGGTTCGGATGCGCTGGCGATGGCGCAGCAACTCGCGAGCGTCACCTCACGGCTCCAGGTCGGCACGTGCATCACCAACATATATTTCCGTCCGCCGTTGCTGGCGGCGCTCGGTCAATAATTTTCGTGGCTTGCCAGCTCCCCAGGCCGCGATTATGTTGTAAACAAGCGGTTGATCCTAAATCAGAATTCAAGACATTGGTACACTTTACACCATAGTCTCTCAGGGGCGTCATGCGGAGCGGAACGAAGACTCTCACGGCGAGACCCTTCACTTCGTTCAGGGTGACAATCTGGCTGTGCTAATCTCTTGAAGCCCGATTTAGCGGTGGAATCGGAGATGAAGGGAGATCATTCAATGGCAAGCAGAGCATCAATGCAGCCTGTGGAGCCGTCGATTTCCGCGGACCTGTCCCCACAAAGCCCTCCACCTCTTGAGAATGGCGACCGGCTGACCCGTCCGGAGTTCGAGCGTCGCTACGAGGCGATGCCTGAGGTGAAAAAAGCGGAGTTGATTGAAGGAGTGGTGTATATGCCTTCCCCGGTGCGTCATGAAGGTCATGGTCGTCAGCATTTTACTTTGAACTGGTGGCTTGGAGGGTATATTGTCGCCACGCCGGGAGTGGAGGCAAGTGACAACGCCACTGTCCGTCTGGATTTGGATAATGATCCGCAGCCGGATGTGTTGCTCCGTATCGCACATGGCGGGCAGTCTCGCGTGGATGAAGAGGGATTTCTCACTGGCGCTCCTGAACTGGTAGCAGAGGTGGTTTCCAGCAGTGTTGCCTACGACCCGCATCAAAAGTTACACACCTATCGCCGCCACAGCGTTCGCGAGTATATTGTCTGGCGCACACAAGATCAGGCTATCGATTGGTTTATCTTACGCGACGGTCGCTATGACCGTTTGCCGCTTGATGAGGCAGGCATATACAAAAGTGAAGTATTTCCTGGGCTCTGGTTAGATCCTGCAGCGATGCTGCGTGGTGATTTAGCGACGGTGCTGAAAGTCTTGAGCGCAGGCGTGGCGAGTCAAGAGCATGGAGAATTTGTCCAGCGTCTCGAGCAAAAAACAGCAGGCTCATCGCAGGTAAATAGGAGTAGATGAAGAGAGAACCCCCAAATCGTACGTGTGAGATGAGGCCGAACAGTATGAGCCCTCTCCCTAGCCGGGAGAGGGAACTGCAAACTGACTGATGAGGCATGAAAACTAACTACACGCCAACGCGTACACATCCTGCCGCGCTTCGGGCAACCGGCATTCGGCCCATGTTGCGCCGCCGTCCAGCGTGCCGAACACTTGGCCTTTCCGTGTGGCGCTGAACACCGCCTTTGGATTGCGCGGACTCGGCGCTACGGTCATCATGGTCGTGCGCACCTGGAGTCCATGATCAAACCGTTTCCACGTCTGCCCAAGGTCCTGACTGCGATAAACGGACCCTGCTCTGCCGAGCGCCGCGTCGCTTAACGCGGCGTATAGCGTGTTCGGGTTGTCCGGCGCGACCTGGATATCGCGCGCATAGGCCAGCGGCGACTGCCGCCAGATTTCCATCTCTTTCCAATGCATGCCTTTATCTTCGCTACAGAAAAGACCCATACGGGTGGCGAGAAACACCGTTCCGGG
>DATLYA010000270.1:0-3983 GCA_035575235.1 Candidatus Methylomirabilota bacterium | reverse complement strand
CAAAGGATGATCCTCGGCCACCACGCCCTTGGCCGCTGTGCTGACAATCACCGGCGCACAGGCGGCGTCCGCAATCGCGGTCAAATCGTTTGCTAAGTCCGCGCGCGCGGCAGCGGTCCCCAGGATAATCACCGGCTGCCTGGCGCGGCGGAGCAGCGCCACAGCTTCATCAATCCGCGTGGGCAGCGGCGGCACGGTTGGCGCTGGCGCATCCGCGGGAGTCGAGGTTGTCGCAACTTCTCCAGCCAGTAAGTCGTGCGGCGCCTGGATGCATACCGGGCCGGGGCGGCCACCGAGCGCCAGGTCGATCGCCTGCTTGGTCGTCGCCTGGAAATCATCGCCAGGGCGTACGCAAAACGTGGCTTTTGTCACCGTGCGAAACAACGAGCCTTGCTCTTCCAACTCATGTAGCGCCCCAAGCCCTTGGCCGATTTTCGCGGCCTCGATGTCCGTTGTGATCATCAATACCGGAGAACAACTGCCCCAGGCCTCCTGCAAGGAGGACAGCGTAAACCCGGCGCCGGGACCAGTCGAGGAGACAATAACGCCTAGTCTGGCACCAGCGCGGGCATAACCGTCGGCCATATGAGTGGCTGCGGCCTCATGCCGGCACACGATGTGACGAATACTCGGCTCACGGCGCAGCACGTCGTACAGCCCAATATTATGAATGCTCGGAATACCAAAAATCGTATCGACTCCAGCACCTTTCAACGCCTGGACGATTCCTTCTGCTCCACGCGGCATAATGGCTCCTTCTCTCTCACCATGGCGGGTGCAGCTCACCCTACTGGCTCCTGCATACTGACTACTGGCTACTTATTTAATCACGCCCTGTTGCAACAATTTTTCTAAATCAGCGTCGCCTAATCCCAGTTCCTGCAAGACCTCGCGCGTATGCTGCCCCAGCGTCGGCGGCGCCAGGCGGACAGCGCCAGGGGTTTTCTTCAGCTTCACCGGAATACCGCCGACTTTTACTTTGCCCACACGGGCATGGTTGACTTCCACCGCCATCTGATTGTGCATGACTTGCGGGTCGGCAAATGTTTGCTCGTAGGTGTTCACCGGGGCGGCCATACAATCTTCTTGCGCCAGTCGACGTAACAGCTCATCCGCGTCAAACTGCGAAAACGCCTTCTGGATTTCCGCATTCAGCTCCGGCTCGCGGGCGAGCCGGTCTTCACCAGTGAGAAAACGCGGATCATCAATCAAATCCTCCCGCCCGACAGCGCGACAAATGTTGTGGAAAAATTTGTTGTTGAACGACGCAATCTGAATATCGCGACCATCACGACAGGTGAAGGTTCCATACGGCGCGTAGAAAGGACTGGCGTTGCCCACGCGCGGCTGGACATAGTTACACAGAAAGAACTGCCCGACCTGAGAAGGTTGGATGTGGATTTGCCCATCAACAAGACATACCTCGATCTGTTGACCGACGCCCTGCTGCTCGCGCACCCATAAACCGACCATCGCCGCAAACGCCACCAGGTTGGCGCATGTGGCGTCGGCGATGGCAGGGCCGGCCTTGAGCGGCTTGCCATTCCTCTCACCGGTGACGCTCATCAACCCGCTCAACGCCTGCGCCAGCGGATCAATCCCCGGTCGCCCGGCATATGGTCCATCCTGCCCAAAGGCGCTGACCGAAATGCAGATAATCTTGGGATTCTGCTGACAGTTTTCCTCATACGTTACACCAAGCTTCGCCTTTGCTTGAGGACGGAGGTTATCGATGATGATGTCAGCGGTGCGCACCAAACGAAAATAGAGTTCCTTGCCTTCCGGCTTGGTAAGGTCGAGGACAATGCCGCGTTTATTACGATTGATGCCGACGTAAAAACCGCTATCGTTCTCGACTTTAACGCCTATGGCGCGAGATTCATCGCCATACGGCGGTTCAATCTTAATGACATCCGCTCCCATGTCTCCCAGCATCGTCGCGCCATACGGACCGGCCAGCATACTGGCGATATCGAGCACGCGAATTCCTGCAAGTGGCAACGCCATGGCACTCTCCTCCTTTGTGTCGGGGAGACGGTAGCATACCGGGGAAGGATTGCCAAAGATGGTGCAGGTCAGTAGTCAGTTCAGCAGGCGGTAAAGGAGGGAGCGTGACAAGCGTTGCCCGAATGCCCTACCACAATTCCCCTACAGGCAGCACGAACCCCGGTAAGACCGGGTCGCCGCTGAGCGTGGCGGGATCAGCAAGTTGCTCGATCGGTTGTCCTGGACGGTAGATATAGACTCGCCTCTCAAGCGGATCGATTAACCAACCAAGGCGCGCGCCGTTGTCGATGTATTCTTGCATTTTTTCTTGCAGCACGGGGAGACGATCTGACGGGGAACACAGCTCAACGACAAAATCAGGGCACAACGGACCAATTCCCTCTTGCTGTGCCTCACTGAGGGCTTCCCATCGTTCACGCCTTATCCAGGAGGCGTCAGGCGAGCGCTTGGCGCCATTGGGAAGGGTGAACATGGTAGAGGAATCAAAGGCAAAACCAGCCTCACTCTGTCTGGTCCATCCTTCCAAATGAAAGCTAAGTCTATTATTCCATATCCCGGCCTTCATCCCAGTAGGCGGCATAATCACTAACTCCCCTCTGGCGTTCATCTCAATACGCAAGTCCGGGTTCTCCTGGCAGAGACGCAGGAACTGTTCGTCAGACAGGTGAGCCGCCTGGATATTGAGTTTCAAGGGAAAGTCCAGTTCTGCCCATCCAACAGTTTGAGGCATATACGCTCCTCCCCTTACTCTGATCAATCTAGAAGTTTCTCCCTACGCTTTCAACTCGGCAACACCGAGGCTTACCGTCCGGCATATTCCTCGGTGAACACGAGCCGTCCAGCTTTTTCTTGCGCGTCGATGCGAGCGCGCAAGTCGGAAGGCAAGTCAATTTTGCGCTCTTCAGGGAATTTGCCTTCGAACAGAGCCGGGCGCAGGAAAAATTCGTCCGGGCTATTGACATCAGCCTGACTCTTTATGTTGCCGATAAACCATACACGCCGCAAGAAGTCAGGATTAAAGAATGATTTTCGATCCTCTTCCGTCCATTCCCGCAACTGATGTCCATCATGGGCGGAGTAGGTCATTAAATCAGTCGAGACATCCCAGTACAGGTCGAGCTGCATACCATACCCTCGCTCTTTCAGAGCAGGGTTACGCCATTCCGCAACCCGCGTTTCGATGAAGATCAATTGTCCTGCACGATCATATTCCTCGATGCGCAAGGGATAGAATGCGTGCTGATCAAGCCAGTAGAGAATCCGCGGCGCATAGTATCCCGGCAGCCATTCCTCTCGCACGCGGGCTTCCACCACATAGCAAGGAACGCCGCCATCGGTAGTGTAGCCAGGATAGTCTTTGCCTAGTGGTTTGATGTCGCTGACCGGCACATCGTGCAATACCCCAGTGGCGTCAGTCAGCGTAATGGATTTTCGCGTGTTCGGGAAACGCAGCGTCTGGTACAAGATGTCCGTCCCCACGATTCGCCATGACCATTCCCACGCGTCGCGGCCAAACGTGTCATCAAAAGTAAACGCTTGATTGGGAAAGCGGTCGCTGCGGCGCGGCTGCGGCTGACGCCGCACCCGGCGCAGTCCTGGCGTGTACACGAACATATCGATCTTTTTCGTGAAGGTTTTGTCTGTCCGATAGCGCGAGAACAATGACTGATTCCCATACTTCTCCGGCGGACCGGTATCCTGCGACAGCGACGTCACGAAGCTTTCGCCCGGAGTAGTATTGTAGAGCTCCTCAAGCAAGCCTTGCACGCCTTTATAGGCGACAATCCCGACGGTTTTGCTTTGGACGAGTAAGTGCCCCCATTGATCGATGGTCGCCCCCGCGTCGGCATAGACGCAAGACCAACGCGGTTGATGCGGAAACTCCATCGAGCGGAAGCCCATCTCTTCCGCGGTATAGGGAGGAGTAAAGGGGTACAGCTCAGCCGGCAAGTAGGGAAACTGGGAGTGTCGAGGCG
>DATLYA010000269.1:0-3764 GCA_035575235.1 Candidatus Methylomirabilota bacterium | reverse complement strand
GCTTGGCCGTGTCGCCGCCGGCGCGCCAATCGAAGCAGTAGAAACAAATGATTCCCTGACGATTCCACAAGAACTCGTCCGCCGTCCTCACAATGCGTTTGCGCTGCGCGTGCAGGGTGACTCAATGATTGGCGAGGGCATTCTTGACGGCGATTTTATTGTAGTGGAAAAGCGGCCGGCGGCTGACAATGGAGAAACCGTCGTCGCTATGCTCAATGGTGAGGCGACCGTCAAAAAGCTCTACCGCGACCGTAGCGGCAAAATCCGCCTGCAGCCGGCAAACCCACAGATGGAACCAATCTTTGTGAAAGAGAAAGATTTGGAGATTCGCGGCGTCGTGGTGGCCGTGTTGAGACGCTATGGAAAATAGATGTTGGATATTAGGTGTTAGGTGCTGGGGGAAATACTCTGTTTCAGGCTTCAGAAGTCCTCACCCTAGTCTCTAGTTCCTAACCCCTGGCCCCTTATTATGCCGTTTTCCCTCTACATCCACATTCCTTACTGTCTCGTCAAATGTCCATACTGTGATTTCAACGCCTACGGCGTACGGCAGTGGCCAGAAGCGCAGTATACCGAGGCATTATGCATGGAGCTGCAGCACTACGCCGGCCAAACACCCTGGCGAGGCGAGAGTGTACAGACTGTGTATTTCGGCGGGGGGACTCCTTCCTTATTCGCTCCGTCTTCTATCCGGCAAGTGCTGCACGCCGTATCTGATTACTTCTCTCTGTCGTCTTCTCCAGAGATAACGTTAGAAGCTGATCCCGCTAGTGTCACACCTGCAACCCTGGCAGGCTTTCGTGATGTTGGGGTGAACCGTTTGAGCTTTGGCATTCAGTCGTTCCAACCTGCACTCTTGAAAACTTTAGGACGGCTGCACACGGCGGAAGAGGGGCTGCATGTGCTAAGCTGGGCGCGAGAAGCAGGTTTCACGAACTTGAATATGGATTTCATTTTCGGCGTGCCTGGGCAGACGCTAGACCTGTTACACGATGATCTGACGAAAACGCTAGCGACGGCGCCTGAACACATCTCGCTCTATAACCTGACGTATGAAGAGGGCACGCCATTCTTTCGCAAGCGGCAAACAGGACAGTTGCAGCCCGTCGATGAAGAGGAAGAAGTCGCCATGTTCTCTTTCATCCGTGAGTGGTGCGTAGCGCATGGGTACCAGCACTATGAGATTTCTAACTTTGCCCGGCCTGGATTTTCTTCGCGCCATAATGTGAACTACTGGCAGGGAGGAAACTATCTTGGTCTTGGCGCAGGAGCGCATTCATTCACCAATGTTCCTGAGTGGGGACGGCGTTGGAGCAACGAGCGCAAGCCACAAGTCTACATGAAAAAAGCGATTGCCTTGGGTCATGCTCGCGATCACGAGGAGACGTTAACCCGCACGCAGGCGCGTGGAGAATTTGTGTTTCTCAATTTGCGCCAGATGAATGGCCTGGCGCTGCCGGTCTTTGCCAGGCGGTTTGGGGTGTGTTTTACCGAAGAGTATCCACACCTCGAAGAGTTGCTAGAGGAGAGGTTGCTGCAACAATCTGGGGAGCACATTGCGCTGACGCCGAAAGGAGTGTTGATCGCCGATACAATCTTCGCCTCATTCTTCTGAGCGGCGAGGAATTGTGAGGGCGGGGCGCCACCCCGCCTCTCCGCCCTCTCATCGGCGTCCGCAGACTACGCGATCTCAATAATCTGAATATCGAAGGTGAGATCCTTCCCTGCTAAGGGATGGTTGGCGTCAAATGTGACGCCGGCGTCAGAGACCGCCGACACTGTCACAGCGGTGACCGATCCGTCTCGTTGTCTAATTTGAAATCGCTGTCCAAGTGCCGGATTGATATGGGAGGGCAACGAGCTACGGTCCACGGTAAAGACAAGGTCCGCATTATGGGCCCCGTACGCTTCAGCTGCGGGGATGGTAAACGTCTTCGTTTCTCCGACGTCCATGCCCAACACGGCTTTCTCAAACCCAGGGATCAGCTGTCCTTCACCGAGAGTGAACTGCAGCGCATCGCCTTGCTCGGACGAGTCAAAAACCGTCCCGTCTGCAAACTTTCCTGTGTAGTGCACCTTCACCGTATCGCCGTTTTTTGCCTGCGCCATAGGTGGACTCCTTTCTTCCCTCCTGAAAATAAGAAGCCCCAGGACCCGCAGTCAGATCCCAGGGCTTCAGCTCTTTGAATCAACTCGGTATAGCGCTCGGTAAGCACCGATTATCACATAGTCTAACAGCTTTTCTCTCCGGCGGCTAGCTACACGACTTTCTCTCAGCGCAGAAAATCAGCCGGCGCCGCCGACAGGTTCCGGGCGGCCAAAATGACGGTAGAGCACTTCCATGTAGGGACCGCAGGGACGACGCTCTTTGACAAAATCACGAGCTTCAAGCAACGCCATCCCTTGGTGCGCATGAAGATAAGCAATCGCCACGGTTGGCGCTCGGTTGCAACCTGCATTGCAATGTAAGAAGACTGTATGGCCCTTGCCTGCGAGCATGACGAGCGCTTCGAGTGCGGCAGGCAGAGCTGTATCAAGACTGTCACAGTTAAAGTCGGCAACCGGTATGCGATGAAATTCCATGTGATGATGGCGACATTCAAGGATAAGCGCTGGAAGACTGACGCCTTTGGTTGCCAGATCGTCAGCATCCTGCAAACTGAGGACCGCGGAGATGCCAAATTCCTGTCTCAGCCAGGCAATATCTTCGACCCGAGGGTATTCACCAACAAAAAGCTGAGGAAGGATTTGGCTGACCTCCGGCCGCCGGGGGCGGTTCTCATTGTTGTGGTGAGAAAAAGGATCATAAAAGTGAGCCATGCTGGCAAGGTAAAGAAGGCGATCGCGAGCGTCAAGGTTGAGTCCTTGGCGCCTCCTCCTGACTTCTATACGGATGGGTTGGTTGACAAAACCGTTCCTAGGCTTGCCAGTCCTAGGGCATTTCCGCTAAGTAGAGGTGGCTAGAGGGTGTGTGCCCAACGGCAAAAATCAGTGTGCACTGGTCGGCAAAGGAGGATCTTTATGAGCGCAGAGAATGAGAAGCTTGTGACGGATTTCTGTAAGTCCTGGAGTCGGTTGAATACTGACGAGATCTTGAGTTATTTGACTGATGATTGCTTCTATCACAATATTCCTATGGAGCCCTGTGTTGGAAAAGAGGCGATTCGCAAGTTTGTCGAGCCGTTCCTGAAAAACGCCCAAAGCGCCAATTTCGAGATCAAGCATACGACCTCAGCTGGGAACGTGGTCATGAATGAGCGGGTTGACAGTTTTGTCCTGGGACCGAAGAAGGTTGAGCTGCCGGTTGCAGGCGTGTTTGAAATTCACAACGGGAAGATCTCTGCCTGGCGCGATTACTTCGACCTCGCCTCATTCCAAAAACAAATGGGATAGCTCTGGTTTCTCGAGAGCCGTGACGGAACCGGGCAGTCCGGTTTGCGTCACCCTGTCAATTGGTATTTCCAAAAAAGAGAGAATGTGGTTCTGGACCCTTGTTGGGGGCTTTGCTTGAGGAACGTGGTCGGAGGTATAGTAAAACTATAACGCGCGCCAAGCCGGCTACAGAAAGGTCATATATGGAGAAATTCGTTCCTGGACTCGAAGGCGTGCCTATCATGGAGTCGGAAGTTGGCTTCATTGACGGGCAAAAAGGCATCCTCGAATACCGGGGCATTCCCATCGAGGAGTTGGCGGAAAAAAGCACCTACGAAGAAGTCGCCTACTTGCTGCTCTGGGGCAAGCTGCCGACTCGCGAGGAGATGTCT
>DATLYA010000268.1:0-34307 GCA_035575235.1 Candidatus Methylomirabilota bacterium | reverse complement strand
CTCCCCCCGGTTAATATAAAATCCCCACAAGCGAAACAGCACCGGAAAGAGCTGGGGAGTCTCTCTGAGCTGCTGGCACAGTTTCCGAGCCCGAAGAACGGTTTTTTCCACTTCTGGGGCGGTATAGCCGTGGACAACCACCAGGGCGTCGCGCAAGGCGAGCTGTAGGGCAAGCTCTTGGTGAACGCGCTCCGGAGTAGCCGGCAAGGCCTTCAGCGCCTCCAGCCCCTGGGTGAAATGGGCCACCGCCTCCACATGGGCCGAGCGCTGACTGGCTTGCTCACCTGCTTGCCGCCAATACGGAAGCGCGCGCTCGACTAAACCCGCCTCGGTGTAGTGATGCGCTAACAACTCGGGCTGGTTCTCGTTAATTTCGGCGAAGCGATCTTCCAACACCTGGGCAATCTGCCGGTGATACTGTTGCCGCGTGCTTTTCAGGAGTGATTGGTAGGCAGCGTCTTGTATGAGCGCATGTTTGAAGATGTAGCGCGCCTGCGGCGTCAGACCGTGTTGATAAATGAGCTCCGCCTCGAGCAGACGGTGCAAGGCTTGCTGGAGCGCCTCTGCCGGCAACGGTGAGAGAGCGTGCAGTAATTCATAAGAGAACTCGCGCCCCATGACTGCGCCGAGTTGGGCGACTTCTTTGGCTGTATCGAGTCGGTCCAGGCGGGCCATGAGGGAGTCGTGTAGCGTTGCGGGAATGGTTAACTGGAGGGGTGGCGCCTGCATCGCCCTCAGGGATTCCATGACACTCTTGGTGAGCTCTTCCACAAACAACGGCACCCCATCTGTTTTCGCAATGATCTGTCGCATGATTTCTTCCGGTAGTTGTTGACCTTCAGCGACATTTGCGACCATGCGGGCTGCTTGACTACGCCCTAATCGGCTCACGGTGAGATGGCTCAGGTGTGAACATGCCCCCCAGGGAGCCGTGAATTCGGGCCGGCACGTCAGCAGTAAACAAAGGCGAGCGGTTGGCGCTTGTGCAATAAGCAGGTGCAGGAACTCTAAGGTCGAGGGGTCGGCCCAATGCAGATCTTCCCACGAGCATAACACTGCTTGATGTTCTGCTTCCTTCAACAACCAGGCGACTAAAGCTTCTTGGGTCTTTTGCTTCTGCCGTTGCGGGCTAAGATTGAGGGGGGAAGCGCCGGCAGGGTGTGGCAACGACAACAAGGACGCGAGCAGAGGAATGGTGTCCGGTTGAAGAGGCAGAGCGCGCCGCACCTCTACCTCCAGCTTCCGTAGTTTCTCTTCTGGGGCATCATCCCGGTTGGACTGTAAGACTCGCTGTAAACAGGTGACAATGGGATAGAACGCGCTGTTTTGATGATAAGGGGAGCAGTGAAATTCAATCGGCGTGACTCCTTCACGTCGCACGCGCTCATGGAACTCTCGCAGCAAGCGGGACTTGCCGATACCAGGCTCGCCGCTCACCAACACGACTTGCCCTTCGCCTTCTTTCGCCTGTTCCCAGCGTCGCCACAACAAAGCGAGTTCTTCTTCTCTCCCCGTCAATGGCGTCAATCCGGCGCTGACCTCGGCTTCAAAGCGATCGTGCGCGCCGCTCTCGCGGATAACCTGATAAACCTGAGTTGGCGTCGAGGCGCCTTTGAGCGTATGGAAACCAAGATCCTGGCAGATGAATAGCCGGGCGACTAAACGTTGTGTCGCGGCGCTCAGCACGACAGTGTCTGGTTCAGCTAAGCCTTGCAGCCGCGCGGCAATATTCGGAGTATCGCCCAAGGCGAGGTGTTCGCGTTTGCTCCCGCCGCCTATTTCACCTACAACGACTTGACCAGTGTGGATGCCGATGCGGACTTGTAATCCCCTCTCCCTTCTGGGGAGAGGGCTAGGGTGAGGAGTATCCTGCCATTGTCGGAGCTGCTTACCTTCTCCCTGTCCCGTTCCCTTCAAGGGGGAGAGAACCTGGGAGCGCAACGCCTGAACAATCTCTAACCCTGATCGCACGGCGCGCGCCGCATCATCTTCGTGCGCCATGGGATAACCAAAGTAGACGAGCAAGCCATCTCCCAGGTACTGGGCAATATGACCCTCATAGCGATCTATCACCTCGGCGCAGAGCGCTTGATAGTTGCGTACGACGTCGCGTAACTCCTCGGGATCGAGTTGCTCCGAGAGCGCGGTCGAGCCGACCAGATCACAGAACATGACGGTGAGTTGGCGTCGCTCGGCGGAAGTCGGTCTAGAGTCGTTCAATCTAGCGTCTAGAGTCTGAGTGGTGGAAGCTCGCTTTTGGTCCTCTGACCCTAGGCCCTGGACGCTAGACGCTAGACTTTGTCGGTTTGGCTCTGGACGCTGGACGCTAGACTGCTGCGTGAGCGATGCGCCACACTCGTTACAAAACTTCGCGCCTGGGCGATTCTCGGCGCCGCACGACAGGCACGGCAACGGCAACGGAGCGCCACACTCGTCGCAGAATTTCGCGCCCGTTCGATTTTCACTGCCGCAGCTCGCACATTGCATACTACCTCTCTTTTAATCTTGTCGTCGTCTTCACCGCAAGATCATGGTAAGCTCCTGCCAGTGCGAAAGGAGGATGCGTTCATGGCAAAAAGGCTCAGTTTCGGTCTAACGCTGCCGAATCGCGGAGTTGTCTTGGGGCTGACAACCGTTAAAGAAATGCTCAACTTGAGCGTCGAAGCGGAACGCTCTGGCGTCTTCGATTCGATCTGGGCAGGGGACAGCATTGCCGCTAAACCACGGCTGGAAGCTATTACGCTACTGTCCGCTGTGGCGGCGCGCACGGAGCGCGTCAAACTTGGTCCAGCCTGTTTCGCCAGCTTTCCGTTGCGACATCCCATTTTGCTCGCCTATCAGTGGGCCAGTTTTGATGTAGTGTGTGAAGGCCGCTCGATCATGGTGGCATGCCAGGGCGGGCGAGGACAGGGGGCCGGCGATTCCGAGATGGAATGGGCGGCGATGGGGATGGATCTTGCGGAGCGCGCTCATCGCATGGAAGAGGGTATTGAGATCCTGAAAAAATTATGGGCCGAGAATAATGTCACGCATCACGGACGATTTTACCAGTTTGAAAATTTGACGATCGAACCCAAGCCAGTACAGAACCCCTGTCCCATCTGGATTGCGAACAACCCGCACATCTTTGGCGCGTCTGAGAAACTACTTAACCATATCGCCAGACGTGTAGCGCGCATGGCTGACGGCTGGCAGACGACGTTTACGACCCCGGAAGCGTTCAAGCTGGGGTGGGAGCGTATCGAGCGGCAAGCGAAAGAGAGCGGCCGCGACGTCAGCACGATGCCGCGCTGTCTCTACTACAACTGCCACATCAACGAGGATCGCAGGCAAGCCTTGCGTGAGTCGAAAGAGTTTCTTGACGCCTACTACACGACGGATTTTTCCGAGCAACAACTCAATGTGTGGGTGGCGATGGGGAGTCCGCAAGAGTGCATCCAGACTATTCAAGCGCATGTGGATGCTGGCGCGGATATTATCTGCATTCGCTTTCCGGCGCGCAACCAGACGCGGCAGTTTGAGCGGTTTGTGAAGGAAGTCGCTCCGGCGTTTCGGTAACAATTCCTCCAAGAGTGTGTTGTGAGCGCATTCTCCTGAAAAAGGAGCAATGGAGATTGGCTTGACTTCACGCTCCGCTCCGGCATACAGTCCGAACTGTTGAACAATCCCATCAGGAGGTGCACATCATGGGCGCGGCAGAAAATAAAGCGTTGATCCAGAATATGTTCGCCGAGCTATCGAAAGGAAATCCGCAGGCTTTTCTAGACAACATGGCCGATAACGTCAAGTTCACCATCATCGGCACGACCAAGTTTTCCGGTACGTTCGTCGGTAAACAAGACATCATCAGCAAAGTGCTGCAACCGCTTGGTTCCCAGCTTGACGGCGGATTGACCATTACGCCAGAGAATTTCATTGCCGAAGGCGATTACGTGGCGATGCAAGCCCACGGCAATTCAAAGACGAAGAGCGGCGGAACCTACAATAACACCTACTGCCAAATCTTTCGTATTGCCAATGGGAAAGTGCAAGAGATGACGGAATACCTGGATACGGAGCTGGTGACGAAAGCGTTCGGGAAGTAACTCAGTGTTTCAGTCAGGCAGTCAAGCTCTCACCAGAACTTATCCCTTAACCTCTTGGGGCTGTTATTCTGAGCCGTGGAAACGGCGAAGAATCTCGCTGTGAGATCCTTCGCTCCGCTCAGGATGACACGGCTGGTAAGTTTAGGAATGGCTTGTAAGGCGCTAGCCTGAGGGGCTGACAGATTGTCTGACTGTTAGACCCTGAGACAGACAGAGTGATGACGCGACCTGTTTCGCCCGCATTTGTAGCTTCTGTCGTAAAAAATCCCCAAACGATACTTTAGCCGCCGCCGCTTCATCTCGCCACGCTTCCCACTGCTCCAGCGCTTGCTTCGCATCTTTGGCGTCCTGGTCTGTTATACGCGTCAGCGGCGTGGTCAGCTCCAAGCGGCAGTTCGAAGTCGGATCAAAGAAGTAAATTGATAGAAGCACTTGATGATCCACAGGACCAATGACTTCGATCCCTTGCGATTCTAACCACTCTTTCCAGGCGTAAACATCTTCGACCGAATCAAGATGCATAGCCAGATGATTAATCGTCCGGAGCGGTTCGGGCGGCGGCAGTTCTTTCCCAACATCAGGGATTTCAAAAAAAGCCACCGTTGATCCGTCGCCCAGCTCAAAGAAGATGTGGAGATACGGATACGGTTGACGAGTGGACGGCAACTCCGGGTTCCAAATAGACGATGTAAACTTGCAACGCATGACCTGCGTCCAGAACTCTACGGTCTTGCGCGCATTCGGGGTATAATACCCGAGATGATTAATGCGTAGCGGGCGTGTTGGCGGGCGCATCGCCTTCCTCCTTTTCTACTGACTACCACTCCTGAATCGCCATTTACAGCGCTTTTGGGTCGCGTACAATAGCTGGCCGTTAGGCGAAGGAGGATTTTAGTCATGGCGCCGGAGAGAAAAACGCTGATCGGCAAGGTGTTTCCTGACGTCACCTATGTCATTGCCGAGCAAGACCTCAACGACTACTTGCCGGTGGTGGAAGAAGATCATCCTGCTTTTGTCAACGATGAAGGCGCACGCGCCGCCGGATATGAGCGTCGGGTGATTCCACCCTCGTTTGCGCCGTGGATTGCCGTGATTGGTTTATTGCGCGCGTTCGATTGGAAGCGAGATTTCTATCTTGACTACAAGACCGGGACCGCGATGTTCGGCGAGCAGGAGGTGGAATACCTGCGTCCCCTCTATGTGGGAGAGTCGTTGACTGTGCACAGTTCCGTCTCTGACGTCTACGAGAAACAAGGGAAACGCGCCTTCGACGTTGCCCAGGTGACGTTCACGGTGACTGACGAGCGTGGCAGCCTGGCGATGCGCGGCGCGCAATCCTACATCATTTTCAAATGAGGGCTCCAGTATGGAGGCGCGGCCAAAAGTATATTTTGACGATGTGTATGAGGGGATGGCGATTCCGAGCGTCACCTATGGCCCAATGGATCGCTACAAATACATTCCCGTCGCCGTTATTTTGCGCGATACGAATCCCCTGCACCTCGACCGCGTTTACGCCCGCGAGCGCGGGCTGCCAGATGTCGTCCAACAAGGTCCGCTGAATGAATCATACTTGTACCGCTTCCTGACCGAGTGGCTGCACCAGCCCTGGGACATTCGCAAGACGAAGATCCGCTTCGCCGCCAATGTCTTTCCTGGAGACCTGCTGACGTGCGGAGGAACGATTACTCGGAAGCACCGGGAGAACGGCGAGCCGCGTGTGGATTGTCAGATCTGGCAACAGAATCAGAAAGGCGAAAAGATCCTTGTCGGCGAGGCGACGTTTACGCTGCCTGAGCGTGGCGAAAATCGGGAATTGAGGAACTGGAGAAACGGAGAATCGGAGTAGGATGCGCTTACGCGCGAGGGGTGCGTTGTGATTGCTGAAAAGAAGCGCTTGCGTTCGCTGCTCCGCGCGCAACGCCGGAGTCTTTCACCACAAGCAGTGAGCGAGAAGAGCCGTCTCATTACTGAACGACTCCTTGCCTTTCCATTGTTTCAACAGGCGTCTACTCTCGTGCTGTACAACGCGGATGAGAACGAAGTAGTGACAGAGGTGATCTGGCGGGAAGCCCTGTGGCGTGGAAAAGCGGTGTATTACCCTCGTCTTAACGCTGATCGGACGAATTTAGAGTTCGTCCGTCGTTTCCCCGGCGCTAAGCTTATGCCGGGAGCCTTCGGGATTCTCATCCCGCCAGGCAATGATCTTCTCCAGGGCCTGCAGGAGACCGACGTTGTGCTCACACCTGGTGTTGGTTATGACCGACAGGGGCACAGGCTCGGACGAGGCAAGGGATATTACGACCGGGCCTTGCGCGGCGTGCTGGCCGGAGCGCGGCGCGTCGCTCTCGCGTACGAGTTCCAGGTTGTTCCCCACATTCCAGCTGGCCCTGATGATGAGCACGTACAGTGGATTGTGACGGAGTCGCGGTTGATTCGATGCTTAACTTAAAGTGATTGTCCTTCCGACTTCTTGAGTGCAAACACCCACAACACGCCGCCTTGCGGGACAAAGGTTTTCGTTCCGAAGGCTTTATCGAGCAGCTCTTGTTTGCGCTGCGCATCCACGCCCCAGCCAGACTGCACGGCGATGTATTGTACGCCGTCAATTTGATACGACACTGGAACGCCGGTGACGCCGGAATTGGTGCGCTGCCGCCACAAAATCTTCCCCGTCTTGGCGTCAAAGGCGCGAAAGTAGCGGTCGTTGGTGCCGCCGCTGAAGACGAGCCCGCCGCCCGTGGTCAGCACCGGGCCCCAGTTATGTGACTTGAACGTCGTTGTCCACACCTTCTTGCCCGCATTCAGGTCCCACGCTTGCAGTTCACCGATATGTTCTTTCGCCTCCGGCTGAGGCAGTAATTCAATAGCCGAGAAGTCAACGCCAATATACAACTGACCTGGCGTGTATGTTTCTTGCTTGCCAGTCAGCGCGCCGCACAGGTTTTCATTCGCGGGAATATACAGATAGCCGGTTTTGGGGTTGTATGCCGCCGGCGGCCAATCCTTGCCGCCCCACACCGAGGGGCAGAACTCGGCGCGCTTGCCGATGCCCATAATGCGCTTGGGGTCATAGGTTGGCCGGCCGGTTTCGGGATCTAATGTGGTGAAGACGTTCTGCCGGACAAACGGTTCGGCATGAACATAACTGATCTTGTCGGCGCTGCGCTCGAGCAGCCACAAATAGCCGTCGCGCCCCGGATGCACGAGCGCTTTAATGGAGCGGCCGTTGCGCTGCACGTCCATGAGAATCGGGGCGGACACCTCGTCCCAGTCCCACGCGTCGTTCCAGTGATATTGATGGTGCGCTTTGATCTCACCTGTGTCCGCATCTAAAGCGATGACCGAACAGGAGTAGAGATTATCCCCTGAGCGCACCTCACTGATGAAAGGGCCAGGATTTCCCGTGCCCCAATAGGTTAAGTTCAACTGCGGATCATAACTACCAGTGATCCATACCGGCGCGGCGCCATTTTTCCAGGTCTCGTTCGGCCACGTATCGTTTCCTTTTTCCCCCGGCCCTGGCACAGTGAACGTCTTCCACCGCGGCTTCCCCGTTTCTGCATCAAACGCCTGGATGAAGCCGCGAATGCCAAGCTCTCCGCCGGAGACGCCGACCATGACTTTTCCACGCACTACCAGCGGCGCTAAGGTCATATAGTAACCCGTGAGATAATTTTCGACCGTTTGATCCCATACAACCTCGCCGGTCCGCGCATTCAAGGCAAGGAGATGGGCGTCGACAGTCGCCAGAAATACTTTATCGCCATAGAGCGCGACGCCGCGGTTGGTGGGATGCAGTTGAAACAAATCCTCTGGCAACTCTCGCCGATAGCGCCAGAGCAACTCTCCTTTTTTCGCGTCCAGCGCCAACACCTGGTTTTTCGGCGTGGTGATAAACATGACGCCATTGTTCACGATCGGCGGCGCCTGGTGGCCTTCTTCAACCCCCGTGGAAAACGTCCAGACCGGGACAAGTCGCCCCACATTCTTGGTGTTAATCTGGTCAAGCGGACTGTAGCCCCAACTATTGTACGCGCCGCGATACATCAGCCAGTTTTCCGGTTCTGGATGGAGCAGCCGCTCGTTCGTGACCGGCTGATAGGCGCTGACGCCCTGCGCCGCTGCAAGACGAGGCAGCGACATGAGAGCAACAATGGCGAGAAGTCTTCCCACCCCCTGCATCGGTCTCCTCCTATTTCTGTTCGGCTCCAACTTTTCCTAAGAATGGCCCTGCGACCGTGATTTTGCCGTCAACAAGCTGTAACGGAAGGGCGGCAAGAGACCGTGACGCTGGGCCACTAACGACTCGCGCCCGGTCTCTTGGATCAAACGTCGAAGCGTGACACGGGCAGACGATGTACTGCGTGTCGCTCTTCCAGCCAGTGACATCACAGCCTGTGTGTGGACAGATAGCCGAGTATCCAAGCACCCCGTCGGCTGCGAGCGCACGAGTTTGTTCGACGAGCCCTTCTAACGCCAGACGAACCACAAGCACGCGATTGAGGCGCGAGCCGTTGCGAATCGTTTGCGTGGCCGGGTCCATCGGATACACGATCAGCGGAGGGCCGCCCATCGGCACATCGTGGGGCGTCAGCGCTTGTCCTTGACGATCTCCTAACAGGGAGACAAGAAAATCACCAGCCTGTGGCCGCGCTTTTTGCGGCTCCTCCGCCTCGCCATCCACCAGTCGCGCAAATTGCAGATACAGCCCCGCTCCCAGCGCAGACTTCAGCAAGGTGCGGCGGCTCACACGACGCGACGCGGCGCAACCTGCGCATGGAGCGGATACTCCAGCTTGTTCTGCTCGGCTGTCTGGACATAACACGGCTTTCACCCCCTTCGTGCGTGCGCACCCTTCCTATGACCGAGACCCAAGCAAGTCAATCCGCCCTCAAGTTGTCTCCTCTGCTCGCTTTCTTAAGTCCTTAATCTCTATAGGAAATTGCAGAAGCAGCCTTATTTGACTCCCCTCAGGGAAGACGGTAGGTTCTCGTTTCAATACTGGAGAGTCGGCGCTGGAAAAAAGTGCAGGCGCACTGCCGTCGAGCCCCGCGTTTTGTATCAGGAGGGAAAGGTGCTCGTGTTTTTGTTTTTTACGAGGTTTGTTGTTGCTTTGCTTTGCCTATTTGTACTCTTGCCTTCCAAGGTTTGGGGGGTCATCGCGTTACGACCTGATCTGGAAATTGAAGGGTTCGTGCAGGCGCAAAATATCTTGCGCGAGCCGCTGTTTCAGGGGGCGAGATTCATCATGCAGCGCAACACTGCGCAGCTGGAGGCGAAGTATCACTTTCTGCAAGAAAGACAGGCGTTTGGCCGCTTCAGCACAGGGCCGATCGAAGACGCCTCACTGACTGTGATTGGGCGCGGCGTCTACGATTCGATCTACGACATCGGCGACGCGTTCAGCGAGAAGTTCACCGCCCAGGAGAAAGAAAAACGAAAATTCGAGTACAAGCTGCGGGAAATCTACGCCGATATCGCTATTCCGCCGTTTTCCTTACGCCTGGGGCGCCAACAAGTAACATGGGGAGAGACCGATAACTTTCGCGCTCTTGACATTATCAATCCGTTGGATCTGCGCTGGCATTGGAGTCGCGAGGCGTGGGAGGACGTGCGTATTCCCCTGTGGATGGTCCGCGCCATCTATGACATCGGCAAGATGGGACCGTTGGAAGAATCGTTTGTTGAAGCGGTCTGGGTGCCGTGGGATTTCCAACGCAATAAGACGACCACTGACCCCCGTCGTCCCTGGGCGTTCTTCGGGCAGGGGCTGCGCGCCCGCGCCAACGCCGTAGTGATCGATGACCAACTGTTCGAGCTGCGAACGACGGTGCTTGATCGTAAACCCGACCGAGGATTGGAGAGCAGTCAAGCCGGAATGCGGTTGAAGGGCATCTGGCGAGGCATCGACTTCAGCCTGAACTATTACTACACCTTTTCGGCCGACACAGGTTTAAAAATACGACGCGACCTGGCTCGGGAAGTATCGTGCCCTGAGAGAACCGTTTGTTCGGTGGTCAATCTGGTGAATCCGCGCTCGCATGTTGCCGGCTTTGCTGCGAATTACTCGGAGGAAAAATACACACAGACGGTGTTTCGCGTGGAGGCGGCGCTGACCACCGGCGTGCCGGTGCGCTTGAAAAGCGGCATCCCATTGCGTTTCGACCCTGATAATAACAGCTTTGACACCGCCACTCGTTCAGTGGTGATGCTCGCCTTCGACCGACCAACCTGGATTCGTCCGCTCAACAAGATCCGGACCTTCTTTATCTCAGGACAATTCTTCTGGCGACGCTACCTGGATTACAATCGCTTCTTCCGTGGAGCGACATCTGTCCATCACGCGATCGTGCATGGAGAAGTCATTCCAGGACGTTATGTGAGCCGATTGACGGACAAACTCAATGAAGACGAATTTGTCATGACGCTCTCGGCCTCGACGAGCTACGGTCCTGGCGGTTTATGGCAGCCCCTTTTTGTTGCGGCGTTTGATCCCGTCTCAACCGGAGCCTATAACCGTATTGCTGTCGATTATCTTTTTTCCAATCACATTGTGTTACGTCTGACCCAGGATTTCTATTGGCGTATTCACTCGCACGATCCTGGTCCGTGGTCGATCGGCGATCGCTTCGGTCGTCCCGGCGACAGCCGCAATGAGACGATTCTGAGTTTGATTTTTCAGTTCTGAGGGCGAAGAGTTCCTACTTCAGTTGACGCGTCCGCTTGCCTGTGGCATGGTGCAGACAGTTTACTGAGTGAGCGTTCAATCCTTAGAGGAGGAACAGCAATGCCTGAATTCGATGTCATTATTCGTGGCGGTACGGTAGTCGATGGAGCTCGTAATCCACGACAAGTGACCGACGTTGGCGTTAAAGATGGAAAAATCGCCAAAATTGGCAGGCTCAACCCAAGCGATGCAAAGAAGACCCTCGACGCCAACGGCCTTGTCGTTGCGCCAGGGTTCGTTGACCTGCACACCCATTACGATGCCCAAATTAATTGGGATCCATATTGCACTTTATCCGGTTGGCACGGGGTCACTTCTATTGTGGTCGGAAACTGCGGCTTTGGATTTGCTCCTTGCAAACCGGAGCTGCGTGACCGCGCCATGTTAACCATGTCGCGCGTTGAGGCTATTCCGTTCGACTCCATGAAAGCTGGGATGAAATGGGAATGGGTAACCTTTCCTGAGTGGCTCAACTTTCTTGATCGGACCCCGAAAGGATTGAATGTCCTGAGCTATGTTCCTCTGGCGCCAATCATGATTTGGGTCATGGGGCTTGAGGCCGCCAAGACTCGTCCAGCTACCGAGAAAGAGCGGCAAGAGATGCAACGGATCCTGAATGAATCGATGGACGCGGGCGGCTGCGGCTTTTCGTGCCAACGGCTCGGCAACGGTTTTGTTTCCGTGCAGCGCGACTATGATGGGACCCCCATGGTGACCGACACCATGGCGGAAGAGGATTTATTGGCGTTTGCGGAAGTGCTTGGCAAACGGAAAGAGGGCTTCATCCAACTGACGCAAGCCAGCGAGGACTTCAAGGCTGATATGCGGCTGTATGAAAAGCTCGCGGAAATCTCCGGACGTCCCGTCTTGTTCAACGCCACAGCCGTGCGCGATGATCGTCCGGCGCTGCATCGCCGCACGCTGCGCTATATTGACGACGCCAACAGACGCGGACATCGCATTTACAATCAGACCGCGACCATGCGGCAAGGATTTTACTTCACATTCGAAGATTGGAACCTGTTCGATGGCAGTGATGTATGGCGCGAAATGACGCTTGGCACGCCGTCGGAGCGCAAACAGAAATTCCAGAACCCAGCGCTGCGGCAAGCGCTGATTGAAGAGTATGAGGCCGGCCGGACTCCGTTTGTAACTGGAGCGATCACTGATTTCACGATCGAGTCAGTCGGTGACGCCAAATTGCAGAAGTATGTTGGCAAAACAGTTGGGCAGGTTGCACAAGCTGAGGGAAAACACCCCATCGTAGCGATGCTGGATATCGTTGTGGCGGACGATATGCGGACTGAGTTCGAAACTCCGGCTCGTAACGTGAATCCAGAATACGCCGCCGAACTGATGTCATCCGAATACAGCATCCCAGGCGTGTCTGATGGCGGCGCGCACACCAAATTTGTAACGATTGGCGCGTATCCGACTGACATGATCACCTGGATGGTGCGCGATGCTGGCTTCATGAGCCTGGAAGAAGCTCACTATCGGTTAAGTGCGCTGCCGGCCAAGTGTGCTGGCTTTCAGGATCGTGGCGTGCTGCGGGAAGGCGCTCCGGCGGATATCGTGGTGTACGATCTGCAAAACCTGAAGATGGTTCCTGAAAAACCAATGATCGTCCATGATTTTCCGGCCGGCGAGTGGCGACGTGTGCAGTATGCCGAAGGCTATCGTTGGATCATGGTCAACGGCGAAGTGACGTTTGAAGACGGCAAATGCACGAACGCCACGCCTGGCCGCCTTCTCCGCCATGGACGCGGCTAAAACGTGATACTGCCAGGTTCTCCCTCCTCACTGTCCTTTTAGAGAAGGAGGGGGGAAAAGGTTTTAGAGTTCTTCTCTTCGCTACAAGGGCAGCCACTCTGGCTGCCCTTCTTGTTTTGCAGTAGTCTCCGCGCTATACAAGCGCCGCCATGGCTACGAGTCGTCCTATCGCTGCGTTTCCTAGCGCGGATGAAATCCTTGCTCGGCTGGACAAAGAGGCGCTCGCTCCACTGTATCTCTTCTACGGAGATGAAATATATCTCATCGACCAGGCGGTGCGACGCCTCCGCCGTCGGATGAACGATGCTCCCCTGCGCGTGTTTTACGCCGGAGAAGATCCTGTGGAGAGGCTGTTGGAAACGTGGGGCGCACCTTCATTGTTCGCCGCGCAAGAGGTTGTCGTCTTAAAAAGTGCGGAACGACTGAAGGCGGCAGAGCGGGAGCGGCTGGCGGCGGCGGCGCTGCGCGACGCCTCTCAGCCCCTTATTGTTTGCGCACACGGGAAAGTTGATCTTCGCCAGCAATTTTTCTCCCTCTGCGCCAAAACCGGGATTGCAGCGGAGTTCCGTCCTCCATTCGCCAACCAGCTTCCAGGGTGGGCGCTGCGCCTGGCGCGCGAACGTGGAGTCACATTGAGTGAAGAGGCCGCGCGCCTGTTGGCCGATTTAATTGGCGCTGACCTGCTGGCGCTGGCGGCCGAGATTGAGAAAACCGCTGCTTTTGTATTCCCAGCGAAGGAAATCTCCGCTGAAGATGTAACCGCGTGCGTGGGCGAGATTCATCAGTACGACGCCTTTGATCTGGCGCAGGCGTTAGGGCAACGAGACCGACAACGCGCCTTGAGTTTACTGCGTCGCGTCTTGACAAATGAGAACGAAGCTCTACGTATTCTCCATGCTTTGGTTGCTCACTTCCGCAGGTTGTGGCGCGTCAAAGACTTATTGAGCAGCGGCGCTTCAGAAGCGCAGATCGAACAAGAGATTGGCGTGCGTGGGCAGCGGCTGCGCGCGTTACTAAGCCAGAGTAAGATGTACTCTGTGAATGATTTGCGCCAGTTTATGCATAAGGCGGCCTCGCTTGATCTGATATTGAAATCTTCCCGTTCTTCGCCCGCCGGGTTATTTGACGCCTTGATCTTGGAGATGTGCGCCCGGCGGTCCTAAAGGAGACAAGTTGTGGCGGAGCGAAACGGCAAGACGCACCACGAGGTCCAACTCGACTTCGCTTTCGTTGCCGGGACCGCGCCGGTTTCTTCTCCTGTGGCGGCAGGTGCGGCAAAGTCCGTGCGTCTCAGCCGTGAGGCGCGTCCGCGGGGGCTAACCACGGCGCTCGCTGCGGCGCACACCGCACTCCTTGACGCCTCGCTGAACGAAATCAATGCTCAACTCCTGCCATTGCTCGAGTTCTGTGAGGCCGCGCTTACGCGGGCGCTGGACGTCATACCACTACGGAAAGGCGCTCTGCTGTCGCCTGAAGAACTTCGTAGTGTGCATGGCATTGGCCAGGGGCAATGGCTGCTCAACGAAGCACACACGAAACGGGAGGTGAAGCAATCAGCGGGGAAGGGGAAGAGTCGGAAGAGAACAGTGAGTACAGACTGAAGAGAGCCGAAGACGCAGAGACCTGGAGAACGAACCGGAGAATCGGCGAATCGGGGAATCGGCGAAGTACAATATGTTGCCTTCCCTCTTTTCTCTCCGATTCTCCCTGTCTCCGTTTCACCGCTTCTTCTTCATGAAACTCCGGTTCTTTTTTGTTTCACCGCGTTCCCGCCAGCAACTCGCCGATAGTTTCCTTCAGCGGCAGTTGCTCACGCAAAGTGACGAGGCTTGAGACTACTATCTCCACTCCGTGGCTGATAATTTCGGCGTGATCCGGACACTCTAAGGCTTCCGCGAGGCGAATGCCGGCAAGTTTGAACAAGCCGTCTTCTGGGGCGGCGTTCGCGCCGCCAAGTGAAAAGAATCCATATTGCGTCGCGCGGGCATTGTAGAGATGCAGCAGGTCTGCCTGTGTCTCTTCCAGTTCGTCAGCCTCATCGTCGGGACAGGCGTTGCGGACAAAGGCGGGAAACGTGACTTTCACCAGACTTCTCATAAAGGCAGTGCGCAGCACATTGGCGGCCCGTGCCGGCAATGCTGTGGCGAAAGTAGCGGTTGAAACGCGGTCACAGGCGTGGATAAGAAAGATGAGCAATTCCGCTGTCGCGGCCTGCGCCTTGGCGTCGCTGGTAAAAGGATCTTTAGCAATTTCTTGCGTCACCGCCTCGTGTTCTTGCAGCCTGCGCCATGATGCGTTGGCGAGATCAAGCAATTTCGCGCCAAGCTTACGTACTGCTTGCCCCGTGCGGCTATGGTCGTAGGAGGATTGCATGGTTCTCGCCCCCGTTCGGCAACAGATTCAGATACAATAGCGGGACAAGTGGAAGAAAAGAAGAGCAGAAGAGAAAGACAAGATACATGGAGAGAGTTTTTCAGACTCATCACTGTCGCCCCCGTTCTCTAGCACGACGAGTGCAAATTGGCCGTTTTCTCATCGTGGCGTACATGGTCGCGCGGATCTATGGCGGCTACAAATGGATTCAGTGGTCTGGCCGTTTATGGGCGTGCAAAGATCAAACTGCGCGCTATCGTCGCCATCATCGCCGCAGCGCCGAATTGATCTATCGCACCGCACTACGACTCGAAGGATGGTTAGTCAAAGCCTGTCAGTTCATTGGGACACGGGCGGATATTCTTCCGCAGGAATACATTGAGGTCTTATCGCGCTTACATGACCGAGTGCCGCCGCGGCCGTTTTCTATCATCCAGCAGTGTGTAGAAGAAGAATTAGGCAAACCGCTGCATGAGGTATTTGCATTCTTTACGCCCCAGCCAGTCGCCGCCGCCTCACTTGCACAGGTGCATGAGGCCACTTTGCGCGATGGGCGCCGCGTCGCCGTAAAAGTGCAGTATCCTGATATCGCCGCGCTGGTCGATCTCGATGTACGAAACATCGCTTTCTTCGTGGACTGGCTGGCGAAGCTTGAGCCGCGCTACGATTTTCGCTTCGTCGTCAAGGAATTGCGCCGTTACATCCCGCTGGAATTGGATTTCGTTCATGAAGGCCACAATGCGGACATGGTGCGGCGCAATTTCGCGGCGCGTGGCGAGGACATCCTCGTACCGCGCATCTATTGGGAATACACCACGCCTCGGCTGCTGGTCATGGAGTTTATGGAGGGCATCAAGGTCACTGACGTGGCGGCGCTACGTCAGGCGGGCATTGATCCGCGCGCTGTGGCGCAGCGATTAACTGACGCTTACCTGCAGCAGATTCTCCTTGACGGTTTGTTCCATGCCGACCCGCATCCCGGCAATTTACTCGTGCAGCCGGGTCCGCGCGTGGTCTTTCTCGATTTTGGTTTGACGAAAAATCTCCCCCCTGAATTTCCAGTAGAGATGGCCAGGCTGACGACAGCCATTGTCAGGCAGGATCACAAAGAGATTGTCGCCTCGTTCCGCCGGCTCGGCTTTGTGACGAAACATGGCGGCGAAGACACGTTGCTTGTTCTTGGAGAAGCGATGCTGGGGCATTCGGTAAAAGAGAACAAATCGTATGCCGATCCGGAGATGGTAGACCGCTTCAACGCCGAGATGGCTGAGGCGATGCGCCGCGATCCTATCGTGGAAGCGCCAAGTGATCTCGTGCTGGTTGGTCGGGTGATGGGGCTCTTAAGCGGAGTAGGCAAACAACTGGGATCAGAGGTGAATTTGCTCTCGACACTAACGCCGTATTTGCTTGCACAACAACAGAACCCCGACAGTGCTACGTCTTGAGCAGACATCCCGCCGGTGAGAGCGGGCTGTCGGGGCGTCGGTGGCGTCTGGTCCTCCCAAACGACCACCCAGAGAAACTTCTTGGGCACGTCGGCCTAGGAGGCCACCACCTCACAGGTCACCGTAGATTTGTCCATGCTGGATCACCTCCTTTCTCGGCGCACCCATTGCGGGTCCAGATAGCCGCTTGAGCCAGGAACCAGCCGCCGATGCAGGCCCGAGGCATGGTCCGCCCGCGTCCTGCCGAATTACAAGAGTCGCGGCGTGAGGGGCCTGTGTTTCCCCGACCAGTGCGTCTACTTTACTCTGAAATAGATGAAAGGTCCAGTCACTCGTTCCTCCAGTACTGGAAAGTCCGGAAAAAATATGGTCGTATCCGTTGACTCACTTGCGAAAAAATAGACACGGTTCTATATAGTGAACACGCCAAAAATTATGTCATACTTTCATACTACCGCAGTATTTGAAGCGAGAGCGACGTCCCTTGATGATGCGGACCGTACCGCTGCTTCGTTGTTTAAATCTTTTCGTCATAGTCGCGTCCATTACTACGAGCACGACGTCTCTACAGGCTCAGGACCTTATAGTCCCTCAAAGAATTTATATTTTTCTGTCATTGCCGAGTTCGATGTTGAGGCGGGAACCGAAGAAAAAGCTGTAGATGTCGCAGAAGAAGCGCTTGATGCATTGGCGACTGATGACGTGCAATTCATCGCGTTTGGTCTGACGCCGGGTGAACGCCGGGCTCGTCCGGCAGCGCGTCCTGTCCAGGAAGAGGAATCAGAGGCGGGACAAGAAGCGCGGGCTGAGTCTGGCGAGGCTGAAGACCGCCGGGGGAAACGGCGCGGCTCACGCAGTCGTGGCCGCAAACGGAAGGGTGAACGAGAGACGGAGAGTGCGCATGAGGATTTCATAGAGGCTGCGCCGCCCGCTACCGAAGCTTCACGTGAAACAGTGTACGAAGCCGCCGAAGAAGCGTCTGTACGTGAGGGCCGGGCGCCGGTCGTGGAACCTGCAGCTCAAGCGGTGACGGTAGCTGGTGTTGCGGAGTTGCCGCCGCAACCCGCACCTGAGCCTCCTGTGAAGGATGAACCTCTGCCGCCACCGCCGCCACGAAGTTCCGTCGCGATGCGAGTCAAACTGGCGATGTCATTCCGGGCCTCTGAGTTTGATTTACAGCGCAACGGCGCCGGAGCACTGGACCAGGGAGAATTCTTGGCGCGGGCGATTGCTACAGCTCGCACTCGTCACCCCGAGTTACCAACAGAAGTCGAGCCGACGCACGAGATAGTAGTCCAACCCTGGGGTGAGACCGTGTTGACGCTTACCTGGGAATATGACGTGCCGGTGCCGTCCGCGTCGGAAGAGGTATAGTATTCGGTCAAATTAATTATGATGGACTGTATTCCGTCATCCCGGCGGAAGCCGAAGCCCAGCCTTTTACCCCCCTCTGGATTGCGGCGTGCGCCGGAATGACGTCCTGCCTTTGCACCCCTCCTCTTTAGATAATAACTGCAAATCTGCTGTAGGGGCGTCTGGCCAGACGCCCCTCTGACTTGGACGCGCCCGAGGCTCCCGCAAACCGGCCAGCCCCACCCACGATCTCGACTGTGTCATCTCCTTCAAATCTTCCTTGACCAAGATTACATTGATGACGCGTGACGATCTGCGTATAGATCTGGTCACCACCGGGGAGCGTGGACGTACCCCTCCCAAAGCCGATCCCACTTGCGGCATCGATGATGAGCACACCACCTGAACATTCGGTGGTCGCTCCAGTAGGCACTGTCTCAGTGACACCTTGAATAGTGCGTTTCCCAAATGTCCCCTTTACCTCTGCGGTGTTCCACGACGCCGCTAGCCCATCGTCATTCCTATCAATCCGGGTCGTGAGAAACGTCACAGCGAACGCGCCAGTGTAGGGACGGATGTGCGCTGCACCGGCGTTCCCGACGCTTACAGTAAGGAAGATCCCAGTCGCGGTTCCCAGCAGCAGTCCTTTTTCCTTGGCGTGGGAGTCCTTCTTGCAGGATACGAAAGAGGCCAATACCCAAGCACGGCAACTGTTCGAGCACGCTCTTGCCCTGGACCCGCAGTATGCTGAGGCGTATGCGGCGTTAAGTTTCACTATCTGAGAGCTTGGCTGTTGCAATGGAGTCAGGATCGACAGACCCAGGAACAAGCCTTTGATGCAGCGCAAAAAGCTGTTGCCGTGGACGACACCTTGCCATTGGCCTATATGATATTGGCCTCAGTCTATCAAAGTTGACGCCTCGTTGTCTCGAATTGCTTCACATCATTAAAGAGCAACATCCACGTTCTGTTTACGAACTCGCTTAATTGGTGGGACGCGACGTCAAAAATATCAACGACGACCTTGCCCTCCTTGCCAATGTTGGACTGCTTGAACTACGGAAAACAACGAGGGGGAGAAAGAATGTGGTTCCTTGCGGAACGGTAGATAAGATTCAAGTCGAGAGCACAGTTGAGATCGGTGGGCAGAGCGCACCTTACTCCCGAAGGATAAAGTCAAAAGTCGTCAAGCCACAAGTCTAAAAAAGCCAGAATTGAGTTCGACTTTATGACCTGATGAGACTTGGCGACTGAACGGTTGTACCTGAGCCGTTCGATCTCTTCGCGCAGCCGCGCCGGTCGGAGTCCGGTTGCTTGAGGCATCATCCCATCGCCAGGTGCGGACTCGCTTTTCTCCAACGCCGATGGTACACCACGAGGCGACGTTTGCCATTCGCGGAGGTCTTTTATGGAGAACACGACGCCCTTGCCGTTGATGTTAGCTGGCTGCCGCGTGCTCGATTTTACGCAATATCTGGCGGGCCCGACCGTGACTCGGCTTATGGCGGAAATGGGCGCACGCATTATCAAGGTCGAACAGGCGCCAATGGGCGATCCCTCACGCTTGTTGCCGTTTATCAAAGACGGTCGCAGCGGCTACTTTGTCCAGCAGAATCGTGGCAAGAAAAGTCTGTGTCTCGACTTCAACAAGCCTGAAACGCTTGAGGTGTTGCGCGCTCTTGTCAAAAGTGTAGATATCGTCGTGGAAAATTTTGGTCCAGGCGTCATGGAGAAGCGCGGCCTGGATTATGAATCGCTCAAAAAAATCAACCCCAAGCTCATCATGGTGTCAATTTCCGCCTTTGGACGCAAGAGTCCGCTATCACATCGCGTTGGTTACGATCTCATTGCGCAAGCATTTTCTGGCTTCATGCACATGACGGGTGAACCTGATGGTCCGCCGCAGTTTGTCGGAGTCGGCATGGCTGACGTGAGCGCCGGAGTACACGCCTTTGCCGCGCTGGGATATGCCCTGTACTACCGCGAGAAAACCGGCGTGGGGCAGTACATCGATATGGCGATGGTCGATGCCCTGTATCATATGCATGAAGTCAACGTGCAGGTGCATAGCTTAAGCGGCGGCCAATACGTACCGATGCGCGGCGGCTCGCATCATCCCCTGGTGTGTCCCTGTGGAACCTTTAAGGGGCCGCAAGGATGGATTGTGATTCTTGCACTTGATCGGCAATGGCCGAGCGTTGTACAGGCAATGGGGAAACCCGAGCTGCTGAATGATCCGCGCTTTGCCACCGGCGCTGACCGTGGGAAGCATCAGAAGATACTGATTCCCATGATCGAGGCATGGTTGCAATCTTTCCCTACCGATGAAGCGGCGTTACAAGCCCTGGAGGAATACCGGATTCCTTCAGCGCCAGTGATGTCAGTGGTGGATACGATCAATCACCCGTATTTCCAGGCACGGAATATGGTGCGCACTGTACCTGATCCCATTCTCGGCGAAGTCACTATTCCTGGATTTCCGTTAAAGTACTCGGAGTTCCCAGAGTTGCTGGACCTGCGCGCGCCGCTGCTTGGCGAACATAACGGTGAAGTGCTGCATGAGCAGCTCGGATACTCAGAGCAACAGGTGGCCGAATTGCAAGAGAAAGGCGTTCTGTTCGCGGATAATAAATAAGTATGAAGATAAAGATTTGAGATAGAGACAGAGCGGGGTGGAGCGATCTCTATCTCTGTCTCCCTTCTCTGTCTCTGCCTTCCTTTTTTATCTCTCCTCTTTGCCTTGCGTCGGGTGGCGTGTTGTCGTACAACACACTGGTTGCATCTTTTGTCGTAAAAGGAGGAAGAATCATGGCGACGATTGCAACGAGCCAGGTAGAAATCTTCGGCAAAGGCGTACTGCAGGCTGAAGGGGTCGTGATTGATAAAGAGGGCAACGCCTGGGGAGGCGGGCGCAACGGGAAAGTCTACAAAGTAAGTCCAGACGGAAATGTCCATGAAGTCGTGCAACTGCCCGAAGGCTCGATTCCTAACGGCGTGACACTCGACCGAGCTGGCAATTTTGTCTACTGTGACCTCGGTAAAAAAGCGGTGATGCGTTGCTCGCCAGACGGCACAGTGTCGATGATCGCCGACCGAGTAGGACCGATCATGCTGACCTTGCCAAACTTCTGTAGCTACGACGCCGAAGGGAATCTCTATGTTTCGAACTCAAGCACGCGTGATATCAACAGCGCGCTGGCTGAATTGGCGAAACCCGAGCCCAATGGCGCGCTGGTGCGCATTCGTCCGGATGGGCGTGGCGATGTCGTCGCTACTGGGATTTATCTTGCCAATGGCACCGCCATCGATCCGAACGAAGATGCGGTGTACGTGCTCGAAAGCACCCGCAATGACTGCCTGCGCATTCAGATTAAAAAAGACGGCACGTTTGGCAAGCCGGAAGTGTACGCGAAAGACTTTCCCGCTTTGCCTGATGGGATGGCGTTCGACGTCGACCGCAATCTCTACGTAACATTGCCGGCGCTCGTCTCAGGTACGAACATGGCGCCGGCAAATCAGATCCTTCAGGTGGATACGAACGGCAATTGGACCGTGCTCATCGAAGACAAGACTGGAGAGAAAATCATCTTCCCGACGAACTGTGCTTTTGGTGGACCAGGCATGCAGGATCTCTTTATCGCCAATCTAGAGGGTGATCACTTTAGCCGGGTCCGGACGCCGTTCCGCGGGCATCCGCTGTATCACCAACGATAGCCATCAGCGCTCAGCCCTCAGCTTTGTGGGACAGAGGACGGTGCGCCCGCAGAAGAAAAACACATAGAGGATGTGAGGGTGATCGTGGAGTTTGAGAAGGAACGTTGTAGAGACGCCCCGCCGGGACGTCTCTACCTTGCTGCTTATCCTTACCGACCGGGAACAACGCTAGAGCGTCGTTCAGTAGACCTGGTCGCGGCGGGAGCTTGTTCTCCTGAACGGATCACTTTTGTTGTTCCAGAATTTCTTTCTTGCAACGCCTCGCCACATCCTCTTGGCGCGGTAAAGAGTGCGAAAATCAAGACGCCAAGCGCAAAGAGCGTGAACAGCCAAATATCCCGCAACCGATCGTCTTCGCGTTCGTCTGACGAATCATGGGGGGTAGGTTCCTCAGCCATCAATCCTCCTCGTTCTAAAGTTCTTAAAAAAGAAATCGCCCTCACAGTTAAACGAGGAATGCTGATGTGACAAGGGGAAGGGTGAGTGCTATAGCGCCCCCGCTGAGCCGAGGAGGGACCAGGGTTATGCAAAAAAGCGATGCACGAATTTTAACAACACATGTAGGCAGCCTTCCGCGCAACCCGGTGTTGACTGACTTGCTCATCAGACAAGAACGGGGGGAGAGCGTCGATCAAGCGGAGTTGCATCGCCAAGCAGAAGCGGCAGTTCGCTATGTCGTTCAGAAACAATTGGACGCTGGGGTTGATATTGGCAATGACGGCGAACAACCCCGCGTCGGCTTTCAGACGTATGTGCCGCAGCGCATGAGGGGGTTTGGTGGGGAAAGCAAACGTCCCACGCCTTGGGATCTACGGGAATTCCCCGACTTTGCCCGCATGATGCAACAACGGAACATGATGCGCGCCCGGGTCTTCAACGCGCCGCAGGCCATCGCCGAGGTGAAGTATGAAGACTTGAGCGGCGTGCAACAGGAATGCGCGCTCGCCAAACGCTGCATGGACGCCGCGCCGCGACAGTTTACCGAGCGTTTCATGACGGCCGCATCTCCCGGCATCATTTGCACCACCATGCTTAACGCCTACTATGATACGCATGAGCGCTATGTGTTTGCCGTCGCCGCGCAGATGCGCAAGGAGTACGAATACATCGTTTCTCAGGGCTTTGTGTTGCAGCTTGACGCGCCGGATTTGGCGATGGAGCGCACCTTCCTGTACCAGGATAAATCGGTCGGTGAGTTTCAAAAGGTTGTTGAACTACACATTGCGGCGATGAACGAGGCCATTAAGAATATCCCGCCCGACCGCGTACGGCTCCACGTCTGTTGGGGCAATTACGACGGGCCGCATAACCATGACGTGCCGCTCGAAGACATTCTCCCCATTCTTTACCAGGCCAAGGTGGGGGCGCTTTCGCTAGAGATGGCCAATCCGCGTCATCAGCATGAGTACAAAGTCCTCAAGAAGTACAAAGCGCCTGATGCTCTGGTGCTCATTCCCGGGGTCATCGACTCGACGACCAATTATGTCGAACCTGCTGAAGTCGTGGCGGATCGCATCTGTCAGGTGGTAGAGGCAGTGGGAGACCCTAGTCGGGTGATTGCCGGTGCGGATTGTGGCTTTGGCACGTTTGCCGGCTGGGAGATGGTGGCCGAAAGCGTCGTGTGGGCGAAACTGAAAGCCTGTAGCGACGGCGCCGCGCTGGCGACAAAACGACTCTGGGGCTGACAACAGGAAGCGATAAGCAGGAAGTCGTACAAGATACAGCGCTCGCGTCGCCAACTGCTTCCTGCTTACTGCCTTCTTTTACTTGGTGTGCTACACTCCGCTCCATGTCTTCTGTTTCACAATCGCCTCAAAATCGACCTACAGTTGAGTCTCACAAAAAATCCGTCCTGGATGTGCTTGCTGCGATCGTTGGCGGAATCAGCGCCGTCGTACGCAAAGCGCCGATAGCCGTGGCGTTTGTCGTTATCGCGGCTGTGCTGTACTTCCGGCAATCGAACCAGCCTGAGGAACATTTTCCCGAGTTCAATGATCCAGCGGAATTACAAAAAGAGCCTACGCCGCCTCCCGAGTTATCGCAAGAAACAGCCTCGGTATGGACGTGTGTGCATCGCTCTGATGCGCAGCTCTCGAACGGCCTTTGGGCGGATATCTATTATGGCATGGAAGTACGCCTGGACGGCAAAATGCTTACCGTGAAAGTCACCGAGAAGTGGAAAGAATTGTCCGAGGATAAACGCAAAACTGTGGCGAACCTGGTGGTGGAGACCTGGGTGGAGAATAGTCAGATGCTGCACTTGTTGCGCTCCAGAGATGAAATGGAAGAGGTTGTCATCAAACGTCTTCCTGAAGATGTGACGGTGGCGAATTGGAAGCCTGCGACAGGAGTGCAGTTGTTCGAGCCGGAGGCGGGAGCATAAAAAGAATGCAAAGTTAAATGAAGAATGTTTTGGAGAAAAATTTTATCGACAGCGGCTCACTCTGCTGTTTTAATTTTGCATTTTGCATTTTTAATTCTTCATTGTTATGTCTTCCCGTTTCTTCACTGCCTCGGATGATGAGATCCAAGCCGGTGCGGTCACTGATGTGTACTTCCTCCGCACGAAACAAGTGCTGGAAGCGCGTCGGTTGAATAAATGGGTCCGTGTTGAGATCGTTGCCAAAGGGCTTCCAGCGGGCTACGAGTGGGCGGTGCTGGCCGGACTGGAAGATGCTCTGCGCCTTCTTGAGGGTTGTCCGGTATCCGTCGAAGGGCTGCCTGAAGGTCAACTATTCCGGGCCTATCAGCCGGTCTTGAGCATTGAGGGACGTTATCTCGACTTTGGCTTGCATGAGACAGCGCTGCTAGGCTTCCTTTGCCAGGCTTCAGGCATCGCGACGAAAGCGGCGCGCTTTCGCAAACTGGTGGGCGACAAGCCGCTCATTCACTTTGGCGCTCGCCGCATGCACCCCGCGATTGCGCCGATGATTGACCGCAGCGCCTATATTGGCGGCTGTGACGGCGTGGCGGTTGTGCTCAGCGCAGAAAGGCTTGGCATCCCTCCTTCGGGCACCATTCCACATGCGTTAGTTCTTCAAGTTGGCGATACCTTGGAAGCGGTCCGTGCGTTTCACGAGGTGATCGATCCCACTGTGCGCCGCGTTGCGCTCATTGATACTTTTCAAGATGAAAAATTTGAGGCAATCCGTTTAGCGCAGGCAATGGGAGAAGTGCTCTGGGCGCTGCGGCTGGACACGCCAAGTTCGCGGCGCGGCAATTTCGCCAGGATCTTGCAGGAAGTGCGCTGGGAGCTTGATCTGCGCGGCTTTGAACACCTCAAGCTTCTGGTGTCCGGCGGGTTGGAGGAGCCCGATATTGCCCCGTTGCTGCCCTGGGCTGACGCCTTTGGCGTCGGCACCGCGATCGCCAGCGCGCCAGTCATCGATCTCAGTCTTGACATTGTCGAGATTGACGGCGAACCAATCGCCAAGCGCGGAAAAGAATCGGGCGGCAAGCGCCTGCATGCCTGTGCACGCTGCAAGCAGGAGTACGTCCGCTCTGTGAGAAAGCCCGCAACCTCTTGCCGCGCCTGCGGAGAGCCGCTCGACTTACTCACAGCGCCTTTGATGACCAATGGAAAGCTGTTAGCTGATATGCCGTCGCCAGGAGTGATTCGTGAGCGAACACTGGTGCAGTTGCGCGATACGTCCTTGTGATTGTCTCCTTCCAGGGCCGCTTACAGTCAAATTGATCAATAAGCCTCCTTCATCCTACCCCTCTTCCCTTTAGGAAGAGGGCGACAAAAGCGGAGCGTTTGCGGGTGAGGGACATGAGAAATGAATCACAATGAGTGACTTTTTTACAATCAAGTGGGAAGATGGGGCGGTAATGATGTTGGATCAGCGCTTGCTGCCAACGCAAGAAGTGTATCGCACCTATCGTAATTATCGCGGTGTCGCCAAAGCGATTAAAGATATGGTGATTCGCGGCGCGCCGGCGATTGGCGTGGCGGCGGCAATGGGCATTGCCCTCGGCGCGCGTCAGCTGAAGAACATCGACAGTCCAGAGGAATTCGATCGTCTCTGTCAAACGTTCGCGGCCACACGTCCAACGGCGGTCAACCTGTTCTGGGCAATTGAACGTATGAAAAGCGTATATGACCAAATGCGAGGCCAGGGGCGCGACGCGCTGCGCACGCGATTGGAGCAAGAAGCGATCAACATCTACAAAGAAGATATCGCCGTCAATCGCCGCATAGGTCGCTACGGCGCGAGCTTGATTCCTAAAGGAGCGACCGTCATGACGCATTGTAACGCCGGCGCTCTGGCTACTGCTGGCTATGGGACGGCTCTGGGCGTCATCCGTGCGGCGTGGGAGCAGAAGAAAAACATTTCAGTGTTTGTCCCTGAAACCCGTCCATTCCTGCAGGGCGCTCGTCTCACCGCTTGGGAGCTGACCAAGCTGGGCATTCCCGCCACGTTGATTACGGACAATATGGTTGGTCATTTTATGCAGAGAGGCGTCATCGACTGTGTGGTGGTTGGCGCCGACCGAACGGCGGCCAATGGGGATGTCGCGAACAAGATTGGCACGTACTCTAACGCCGTGCTCGCCAGGCGCCACAACGTGCCGTTCTATGTCGCCGCACCTACGTCGTCGATTGATTTACGCTGCACAAGCGGCGAAGACATCCCCATTGAAGAGCGTTCGTCTCGTGAGGTGACCCATGTGTTGGGCAAGCAAATCGCGCCAACCGGCATACACGTCGCCAATCCCGCTTTTGACGTGACTCCCCACGAACTGGTCACCGCCATCGTGACGGAGCACGGCATCGCCCGCACTCCGTACCAAAAGACGCTGGCGGAATTGGTGAGGAAGGGAGAACAAGGTAGAAAATGTAAAGCAAAAGAACGTGTCGTCACCCGGTGAATCCACGCGTTTCACAAATCATTACGGTCGCGCTTCAAACACCAGGTTAAACGGAGTCTCTGTGGCGCGGCGAAAGCGCGTGAACCCCCCAGCGCTCACGACCTCGCGCAGCCGCGCTTCTCCAGCCTGGTTGCCCAAAGCGAGTCCCACCTCTTGTGATAATGAAGCTGGCGTGCAGACCTGCGTGGAGGCCGCGTAGTACATCCGACCGATGGGATTGAGATTATCTTCCAGGCGATCGTGCGCAAACGGCTCCACAATCATCCACACGCCGTCGTCTCTCAACGTTTCCCGTACGTGCGCCGCGGTGCCGACCGGGTCTCCCATGTCATGCAAACAGTCAAAGAAGGCGACGAAGTCATAGGGGGCGCCGGGGTAGTCTTTCGCTTTTGCCACCTCGAAGGTAACGCGATCGGCGACGCCAGCTTCGTGCGCCGCCTGCCGCGCCCGTTCGATCGACGGGGCGTGATAGTCAAAGCCGAAGAACGTGGACTGAGGATAGGCCTGCGCCATGAGAATGGTCGAGGCTCCGCGGCCACACCCAACATCGGCGACGCGGACGCCGGCGTGCAACCTGGCTTCGACGCCCTCAAGCGCGGGGAGCCAGGAGCTGGTCAAGTGCGCGGCATAGCCGGGCCGGAAGAAGCGCTCCGTGCCGTGGAAGAGTTCTGAATCGTGCTCGTGCCACCCGACGCCTGCACCGGTGCGGAAGGCTTCCAGGAGCTTCGGCGCAATCCTGATCGCGGCGGTGGCAAGCTGAAACGCCCCAGGTAAGAAGGCCGGGCTGTTCTCGTTCGCCAACGCGAACGCCTGTTCTTCCGGCAGGGTGAAACGGCCGGTAGTGGGGTCATAGGCAACATACCCGCTGGCCGCTTGGGCTGCCAACCACTCGCGTACATAGCGCTCGGCGACGCCCGCGCGTTGCGCGAGTTCAGTCGACGTTAACGGTCCCGCGCCCGCCATGGCTTTGTACAGGCCCAGCTTGTCGCCGAGGACGATTAAGCTGGCGTGAAACGTCGCGCCGAGATCGTTCAAGGCTTGCTGTAAAAATTGGTTCAGTTTCTCTTGATCGAGCGCCATGTGTTACCTCCTTTTTCTCAGCGACGCCTTCGCTTCTTGTCAATGTTTCTTATAAAGCCGTTTAGTAAACCAAATCATCCCAAGCCCCCTTGCTATGCTCAAGATAAACTCTGCGCGGCGAAGTTAAAGGCCGCCTCGTACTGGCGCTAACCTCTTTCGGACTTCGCCGCTGTCGCGGCGGAGTTTATCCTAAGCGTTCTTCGCTCTCGCCGCTGCGCGCCTGCGCTCCGAATGAGCGGAAGCGAAGGGCTCAGAGTGAGCGCGGTATGACTCTGTCTCAATGTATTGAAGTCCAGTGTAGGCCGTTGTATCAGGAGCGTTCGGGAAGCAGCCGCCATTCCTTAATAACTGTCCGGAAATAGTCTTTCGTTTCTTCCCAACTCCACGGCATGAGCATACGCGGGTCAGGCTCGGCTTCTGCATCTTCGAAATACGTCAGACTTCTCAGGTAGTGATACGGATCAAGGCGTTCGATCGGGTATTTCTCCGAGAACCGAGCGAAGACGGTTTGGGGACCGAGGTGCTGGAGGATGTAGTACAGGTCCACAAAATCTTTCTTTGCTCCACGCGACGCAATAGCGGTAATTTTCATGAGGCCGATATCGATAAGACCAGCTAGCAGTATTCCTTCCCATTCGATGGGCGCACTGAGGAGTGGATAAGGGTAATGAAAGAAACTGACCGCAGTCCCTACAAGCTGTCCCTTCACGGTTCCAGGACTCACTTCTTCCGCTGCAAGAGTAATTCCCTCAAGGGCGAGTTGTTGGACAAGTTGATCGGCCTGAAACCGGGCCTCTTGAAAAAAATCCAAATCGACTGAAATTCGATGTCCAAGTTGAATCGCACAGGCGGTTCCACCCGCAAGGTAAAATCCTTTGAGGGTTGCACTCTGGCGGATTATTCCCACTGCCGTGAGAGCGGGTTCCGCGATTCCGATTGCAGGCATCGTATTGGCCCCGTAATATCGAGGTATGACTTCCAGAAGAGCGCCGTTCTCCGGCTGATGCGACGCGATGAACGGATCACAGCAACAATACGAGCTGCTCCGTACAGCTCAAACAGCTCGCGAATTGCCTGCACGCCTCCGCGCTCAAGCGTCCGTTCGATGATGAACGTGGCGTGCCGTTCACTCTCCAACTGAGCCGGGTCAACATCCCAAAAGAGCGAGGGATATTTGCGCGCAAATTCCACAGCAAAATCATAGCATGCCTGACCACGGACAAACACGTGGGCGTGAATCCTTTGCTCAGTGGAGCACGTGTGTTATTGAGCCCTCGGGCCCTCGGGCCATTTCTCTATTGAGTCATTGGATCATTGGGGCGGCGGGTCATTGAGAAGACTTGAGCCATTAAAGCATCGGGCCATCGGGTCGTTGAGGAACTCTCACTTTGCTCCCGTGCTGAAGCGATTCTTTCATGGCTCAATTCGACAATCACTCAATCCCTCGATCCGACATCAATCCTTCAATGGCCCGATTCCTCAGGGAGGATAAAGGGAGTAAAAAGCAGAGGATGAAGGACGCGCTCTGGGATAGTTCGGGCAGTTTTTGGTTGGCGGACGAGTACACTCCTAATCCCCCTCTAACTGATCTGCTACAGGCTGATCTCACCATTATCGGCGGAGGGATTACCGGACTCAGTAGCGCCTATCATCTCAAACAGCGATATCCACAAAAGCATATCGTTGTCATCGAAGCGCAAACGGTGGGATTCGGCGCGAGCGGACGCAATAGCGGCTTTATCTCGCGAGAATACCACGGCTGGTACGAGCTCTTCGCGCGGAAAGGAGCTGTCGCGGTTGAACCTTACACCCAGTACGCGGAGCGGGGGTACCAGCTTCTCGTTCAGGCTATGAGGGAGCACGCTATTGCCTGCGACTTACAAGAGAGCGGCGCTCTGCTGTTGGCAAAAACTGCACGTGAGGGGCATACTTTAGCCGAGCATGCGCAGGCGTATAGGCAGATCGGTCGGTCCGTACAATTATGGGAGGGAAGAGAGCTTGCCGCCAGGATTAAGACCGACTTCTACCCGGCTGGACTGTTTTTGCCGCATTGGTCTCTGCTTCATCCAGGCAAGTTGATGCGGGGCCTCAAAGCAGTCGTGGAGCGCCTTGGGGTCGTAGTGTACGAGCGGACTCCTGTCCGACGTATTCACCAAGGGAAAAGTATAGAGCTGCAGTGTGAGTCCGGTCAGGTCAGCACACAGACGGTGATCCTGGCGACCAACGCCTACACTCCCAAGTTGGGGTTCCTGCGCGGCGCCCTCATGCCGCTCCATCTCTTCGTCGTCGTAACTGAGCCGCTAGAGCAGGCGGAGATTGAACAGGGAGGATGGGATGCCGTCCCCGGTCGTTTTGAGCTTGATCGCACTCACACCGTGCGACTGACGCCGGATGGGCGGCTGCTGATCCGTGGAGGGGCCCGGTATTATTATGATAACGGGATCACATACCGAGAGGCGCCTCACGCGTACCAGACCCTGTGCCAGCGTTTGCTCCTCCGCTACCCACGGCTCAGGGAGGTAAAGAAGGCGTATGCCTGGAGTGGGATGATGGCGCTTGCCCGGTCCTTCACTCCTCTGTGCGGGCGGATGGGGCGAGAGGAGAACGTTTTGTACAGCGTTGGGTACAACGGTTTTGGTCTTGTTAATGGGTTTTATGGCGGCAAGTTGTTGTGCGACCTGTACGGTAGGGAGTCCAACGAGGATCTCCAGCTCATGTCCATGTCGAAGAGGGTAGGGCGACTCTTGCCTGAGCCGCTGCGTTATCTACACATGAATGCTTCCTTAGCTGTGCGAGGGTTTCGTCTGTAGGGTGAGGGCTTCGTACTTACGCCTGTTCCGCCGCCGCACGGATAATCGCTTCCGCCAACTGTTGATGCGCTATTGCGCCAACGACTTCCCGTCCCGCGCGCTGTTGTCGTGCATGCGTCTGCTTCAGAGTCGCCACTCGCTGTAACGCTTCTTCAACGCGCGCGCGTGAGAGCGTTCCCGTTTCAAGTGCTTGTACACACGCTTCCCGCGCCGCAAGCGCGAGGTCGATCTGGTGGCAGATGAGCAGCAGATCTGCTCCGGCGCGCAAGGCTTGAACAGCGGCATGTTCCACGCTGAAATGACGAATGATCGCGCCCATTTCAAGATCGTCTGTGACTACGACGCCGCGATACCCGAGTTGTTGGCGCAAGAGTCCGTCAATCACTTTCTGTGAGAGCGTCGCCGGATACTCAGAATCAATCGACGGGTAAAGAATATGGGCGGTCATCAACATTTCAATCTTGTCGGCAATCGCTAGGCGGAACGGCTCCACGTCTGTTTGTAACAGTTCTTCCAGCGTGCGCTCGTCCCGCGGTAAATCCTCGTGCGAGTCTACGTGCGTCGCGCCATGTCCAGGAAAATGCTTACCGCAGGGAATCACGCCGCCTGCGCGGAGTCCACGCGCGAGCGCGCACCCAAAGAGTCCTACCGTACGAGGATCAGAAGCAAATGCGCGATCGCCAATGACGGTGTTGTTCACATTGGTGAGAACATCCAGTACGGGAGCGAAATCGCTATCAACGCCGACGCTGCTGAGTTCGGCTCCCATGGCGTGACCAACCCGTCGGGCGAATTCTGCCGAGCGGGTTCGACCGATGATAGCTGCCGGAGGAAAATGGGTAAAAGGAGAAGTCAGGCGGTGTACGCGGCCTCCCTCATGATCAAGGGCAATGAGCGGCGGCTGTGCAGGCAAGAGAGCATGCAACTCCTGACACAGGGCGGTAAGCTGTTTTAGATCTACATAATTGCGGCGAAATAAAATGACGCCTCCTGGCCGCAGGTCAAGGAGCCGGGCGCGTATCTCTGTAGTCAAGATGGAACCTGGAATACCGACCATGAAAAATTGACCGATGCTGTCGCTTGTAGGCATGTCCGGTATCGTAGCAGGGATGAAAAAAGAAGCAGAGGGCGAGCAACCTACTGGACAAGAGAAAGAAAAGTGTGGTATTTGCTCGCCCGGTGACTTCTTGCTGTTCTGCGCGCTGGAGACGGCTTGAGAGAAGCTGGAAGCTGGATGGGCGGCGAAACCGTCGACCCGACTAGTGGCGACGGTGAGAGGGCACTACAGAGAAAGACCGCTTGGATCCATAACAACTGGACCAGGACGGATGGCCGTGCAGAGCAAAGAAAGGACACGAAAACAAAGCAAACGGCGAAGAGGCGAGCGCATGGAATCGCTCATCGACCGGATGTCCTGGAGCGTGTTCTTCCTTCCCTCCGCTTCTGTTCAGCCCTCCGGGTTGGTCCGCTAAGGAGGGGGCTCGCTATGCAACCCAACCCACCCAAAATTACTGTTCCTGAAGTGCAGCGCATGAAAGCTGCCGGGCAGAAGATTACTGCGCTCACCGCCTATGATTACCCCTTTGCCCGCATCCTTGACGCTTGTGGAATCGACGTGTTGCTGGTTGGCGATTCGCTAGGAACCGTCGTGCAGGGGGTTGAAACAACCCTGCCAGTGACAATGGAAGAGATAGTCTATCATCTCAAGTTAGTGACCAGAGCCAGGCCGCGTGCACTCGTAGTTGGCGATATGCCATTCCTCTCGTATCAGGCAGGGATCTGTGAGGCGATTGCCAACGCTGGGCGACTCTTAAAAGAAGGCAACGCCGAAGCTGTCAAACTGGAAGGCGGCGTGAACGTCGCCCGCGTCATAAAGGCAATTGTGAACATGGATATTCCGGTGATGGCTCATATTGGGCTGACGCCGCAATCGGTGCATCGGATGGGCGGATTTAAGGTGCAGGGCAAGAAATCTGGCCGTCAGCCAGGCGCCCGCGAACGCTTGATTGAAGATGCGTATGCCGTGGCCGATGCTGGAGCCTTTGCGGTGGTGCTCGAAGGCGTGCCGATGGATCTTGCCCAGGAAATCACGGAGAAATTGCCGATCCCAACCATTGGCATTGGTGCAGGGCCGTTTTGCGACGGACAGATTTTGGTCATTCACGATATCCTGGGGCTGACTGAACGCTTCTCCCCCAAATTCGTGAAACGCTACGCTGACCTGCGAAGTGTGATCTCGCAAGCGGTGACCTCGTACATCGACGAAGTGCGGTCAGGCGCGTTTCCTTTGAATGAGCATTCTTTTCACTAACAGAAAGACTTGAGGCTAGGAACTTGAGACTGTGGTGGGGGAGCAAGTCTCGAGCCTTAAGGCCTTAGATCCTCTTTGCGAGCTGATGTATGGAAATTATTTCTCACGTTCGAGACATGCAGCGCTGGTCAGATGCGCGGCGTAGGGAAGGGAAGCGGATTGCCTTCGTTCCGACCATGGGTTTCCTCCACGAAGGGCATTTAAGCCTGGTGCGGGAAGGCAAGAGGCATGGCGATGTGGTGGTGTCGATCTTCGTTAACCCCATCCAGTTCAATCAGCAAAGTGACTTTGACAAATATCCGAAGAACTTTGCGCAAGATCGCGCGCTGCTCGAAGAAGTGGGCGCGGCGGTATTATTTTATCCCGCTGCAGCCGAGATGTACCCTGACGGTTTCCAGACATTCGTAGAAGTCGAGAAAGTGAGCCAACCGCTCTGCGGCGCGTTTCGTCCGGGGCATTTTCGCGGCGTAGCGACGGTAGTCACTAAACTGTTTAATATCGTAAAGCCTCACGTCGCTCTGTTCGGCGAAAAGGATTTTCAGCAGTGCGTTGTGATTCAACGCATGGTGAAAGATCTGAATTTTGATCTGGAGATTTTGCCCATGCCGACCATACGAGAGGCCGATGGGTTAGCCATGAGTTCGCGCAATGCACGGCTGAGCCCGGAAGAACGGCGCACGAGTCTTTGTATTTCCCGCGCATTGAATACTGCTGCCAATATGGCGGCGCAAGGCGAACGTCGGGCAGAGGCTATTTTGTCGGCTGTCCGTGATATCCTTACGCAGCAGGGCGAGGTGCGACTTGAATATGCGTCGCTTTGTCATCCCGAGTCGTTAGTGGAGGTGCAAGAGGTGGCTGGGCCGACATTACTAGCGATCGCCGCGTGGGTTGGCGAGGTGCGGCTCATTGATAATAGAGTGATAGGATAAGATTACTGAGTCATTGAGCCATCGCGTCATTGACTCAATGAAAAAATGGCTCAATGATTTAATTCTTCCATGGCCAAACAAAAAAGCGGAGAAAAATCTATTGCTGTTAACCGTCGGGCTCGCTTTGATTACCATATTGAGGAGACATACGAAGCGGGCATTGTGCTGACCGGCGGCGAGGTCAAATCGCTCCGCGAAGGCCGGGCCAATTTGAAGGATAGTTACGGTCGCATCGATAAAGGCGAAGCCTTCCTGCTCAACGCACACATCAGTAACTACGAGCCGGCCCATTATTTCAACCTGGAGCCGACCCGCACCCGTAAATTATTACTGCATAAAAAAGAAATTATGCGACTGATGGGCAAAGTGCAGGAACAGGGGTTGACCCTCATCCCGTTGCGCTTATATTTCAAGAACGGGCATGCGAAAGTGGAGTTGGCTCTGGCGCGAGGGAAAAAACTCTACGATAAACGCGAAACGACCCGTGAGCGTGAAGTGAAACGCGATATTGCGCGTGCGATGTCACGAAATCTGCGATAAGATGGAAAACGAAAGACGGAAGATGAAAAAGATGATGAAAAACCCTGCTTCTCTTCTACCTTCCGCTTTTTCGTCTCGCGTCTCTCGTTCTTCTTATGGGGGCGATCTGGGTTCGACGGGGGCTGGAAAGCCAAAGTTGCAATGCCGGGGCTCTGTCTACCCGTACAATTGGCAGACTGCAAATTTAGCTGCAGACGAAGCTGAATACGCTCTGGCCGCCTAGTGCGGCTAGCGTCTTACCGGTTCGCGCCCGTAGGGCTGGCTAAGACGTCATAAATCGGGATAGGGCTTG
>DATLYA010000267.1:0-11449 GCA_035575235.1 Candidatus Methylomirabilota bacterium | reverse complement strand
GAAGTACACAATCTGGACGGTGAGCACGGTCTTTTTATTGCTGGCCGTTTCCGCTCAAGCTGCCGGTCCAGAGGCGGAGTCGCTCTCCTCCCCTGTGTCGGCGAGTTCGGAAAGGCCGCTCGCTGAAGTCAGAGTCGGCGGTAACGATCGAGTTGAGGAAGAAGCGATTCGCGTCTATCTGACAAGTCGTCCAGGAGAGCCGCTCAATCAAGATGCGATTGATAAAGATATCCGCGCCATCTACAAAATGGGCTTCTTCAAAGATGTGGAAGCGCGCGTGACAGAAGAAAACGGCAAGACGATCCTGACATACTGGGTTACTGAACGTCCTTTGATTCGCGAAGTGCAGATAGAAGGGAACAAGGGACTGTCCAAGGATGATTTGGAAAACGCTCTCAAAATTCATCCGCGCACGATCCTCAATCCAGTCAAAATCCGCACGGGCATTCAGAACGCCAAGAAAGAATACGAAAAGAAAGGTTTCCTCGATGCTGATATCACCTATCGTACAGAGGACACTACGGCTGGGGAAGTGGTCCTCACGTTCTCAGTCAATGAGAATGATAAGATTCGCATTAAAGAAATCGTCTTCGAGGGCAACAAAGCGTTTCCTAGCAGTCAGCTCGCCGCCATTCTCTCAACCCGGAAGAAAAACTTTCTCTCGCGGTTTCTCAATACCGGCGTCTTAAACCGCGACGCGCTCAAGACCGACGTCGAACGGTTAACCGCCTGGTACTATGACAACGGATATATCAACGTCCGTATTGATGAACCAAAAGTTGAGCGTAAGGAAGACGGTCTCTACGTCACCATGCGGATCGATGAGGGCGAGCAGTTCATGATGGGTGATGTCGCCTTCAGCGGCGAGGTGCCTGGAGGAGAAGACTCCGCAAAACGGCTTGTCGGCCTGGAGAAGGGGAAAGTCTTTAAGGCCAGTATGCTGCGGGATGACGTGTTTCGCTTAACTGGGTTCTTCAGTGATCAAGGCTACGCCTTTGTGAATGTGGAGCCGGAAACCTCCGTACATCCAGAGAACAAAACTGTAGATATCACCTATCGTGTGGACAAAGGTCCTGAGGTCTTCATTGACCGGGTCGAAGTAGCGGGCAACACGAAAACCCGTGATAAGGTAATCCGCCGGGAGCTGCGCGTCCAGGAACAAAGTCTTTTTACCGCGACGGGGCTGCAGTACAGCAAGGAGCGCGTACAACGGTTGGGCTTTTTTGAGGATGTCAATGTCACGACAAAACGCGGCGTCCGGAACGATTTGCTCAATGTCTTGGTGGACGTGAAAGAAGCGCAGACCGGCGCTTTTAGTATTGGCGCTGGGTTTAATTCCTCTACCAGCATTATCGCTAGTGCACGCGTCCAGGAGAATAATCTTATGGGCCGCGGCCAACAGTTGACCATTGGCGCGAGTATTGGCACTCGCTACCGCAACTCCATTCTGAGCTTTACCGACCCTTACGTGATGGACACGCCATTTACCTTAGGGGCTGACTTATTCGATTGGCGTTTCGCCTTCGAAGACTTTGATCGGTCCGGACTTGGCGGCAACATTCGCACTTATTATCCGCTGACCGCGCTGGGGTATGGCTCGCTATGGGGCTTTTCGCTGGAAGATACGCGCATCGGGATGCAGTATCAGTGGGAGCGTTCACGCATTAGCAACTTTGACCCTATCACGCCGGCGGCGATTCGGGCTGAGCGCGGCTCCAAAACGACCGGCACTATCACGCCCTCGCTCTTACGCAACACGCTGAACGACCCCCTTGATCCGACGGCGGGTTCGATGCAGAATCTCTCGTTCGGCTATGCCGGGCTGGGCGGCAGCACAAGCTACAAGAAGGCGGAATTAGAGGCGCGGTTCTTTATCCCGCTGTACCGCAGTCCCAAGTGGGGCCAGTTTACCTGGATGACTGGCGGCTTTCTCGGCTATGGCATCGGCGATATCGACTTTCGCGAACGAGGCCCTATTGGCACGGAGGGGAAAGAGATTCTGAACAATGACATGCCGTTGTTTGACCGCTATTTCCCTGGCGGCATCAACTCCATCCGTGGTTTTGGCGAGCGGAGCTTAGGACCGCGAGAAGAAGTCGTCGTCAGTATCACCGATCCAGACGCTCCTGGCGGCCGGCGTCTCAAAACGTATCACCGGCCCATCGGCGGGAGTGAACAGTTAGTCTTCAATAACGAGCTGAGTTTTCCTATCGTACAACAATTAAAACTGAAAGGCGTCCTCTTTTCCGATATTGGGAACGCCTTTACACGGAAGCAAGGAATTGATCCTTCTGATTTTCGATACTCTGTCGGCGCCGGCATCCGCTGGCGCTCGCCGTTTGGCCCCATTCGCATCGAGATGGGCCGCGCCCTGAATGCGAAAAACGACGAGCGCACCAGCACCATACATTTCTCATTCGGTGGATTTGGCGGCTACGGGGGCAACCGTTACTATTCGCCGTACTAACGAACGTCCTTGTCTTCGAGAGATAAATGACCCTAGCTCCTGTCTGAAAGGGGCTTTGCGTGCAGAGGAGAATAGGTATTTGCATGCGTAAAACACTTGGTTATCTGTTAGCGGCTGGCGTGTTGTGTGGCCCTGCGGTCGCCTGGGCGGAAGACCTCAAAATCGGATATGTTGATTTGCAAAAAGCCCTGAACGAGTCAGAAGCCGGAAAAAGGGCCAAAGAAACCTTCAAGGCTGAAGTGGACCGCATGGAGCAGAGCCTGGAGAAGCGGAAGAACGAAGTGGAAAAGCTCAAAGACGAGTTAGAGAAGAAAGGACTGTTGCTCAAGGAAGAGGAACGCGATTCCCTGGAGCGCGATTACCGGCAGAAGCTGCGCGACTTCGAGCGTCAATACAAAGACTCGCAGCAAGAGCTGCAAATTAAAGACCGGGAACTGACTGGACGCATCCTGGAGGAACTCCGGCGAGTGATTCAAGATATGGGAGAACAAGGCAATTACACGGTCATTCTCGAGGGCAACAACACCGTGGTCTTGTACGGATCGAAAGCCATTGATTTAACCGACACGGTCATCAAAACGTACAACGCCAGAGGAACAAAGACTTCTTCAAAGTAAACAGGAAAGAAACAGCTCGTTAGTCTCCCCACTCGTAATCATGAGGAAAGATCCCCTTGTGGTGGCGGCGATGTTGCCGCATCGCTATCCGTTCTTGTTGGTCGATCGCGTCGTGGAGATTGATCCTGGCCGGAAGATTGTAGCGCTCAAGAACGTCACAGTGAACGAACCGTTCTTCACCGGCCATTTCCCCACTCACCCTATTATGCCGGGCGTCTTGATTTGCGAAGCCGTTGTGCAGGCTGGAGGGATTCTGGCCCGCGCTTCCGCCTCGGCAGAAGAAGTGGGGGCAGGGAATGACATTGCAATGTTGACTGCGCTTGATCACGCACGCTTTCGTCATCAAGTGACGCCGGGAGACCAACTCTTTCTCGAAGTCGAAGCGCTGCGTCGGCGTGGCGTCTTTTGGAAAATGCGCGGCGTCGCCCGCGTGCACGATAAAATTGCTGCTGAGCTCGAATTCACGCTCGCCCTTGAGAGCATGCGTGCAGAGGAGGAACGTTCGTGAGCGCCCTGGATGTCGTTATCCACCCCTCTGCTGTGGTCGCTCCTGAAGCGGAACTCGACAGCGGCGTGCAGATAGGTCCATACGCTATCGTTGGCCCTCATGTGCGCATCGGCAAGCATACGCGGGTGGGTCCGCATGTGGTCATCGATGGCCGCACGATCATAGGGGTCGGGAACCGCATTTTCCAGTTCGCCAGCGTCGGCGCTATCCCTCAAGACAAGAAATACCGTGATGAAGAGAGCGAGCTGCATATCGGGGATCGCAACGTGATCCGCGAGTTCACCACCCTGAACCCCGGCACAGCCGGCGGCGGCATGATTACGCGGATTGGCGACGACAATCTCTTCATGGCGTATTCACATGTGGCGCATGACTGCCAGCTGGGCAATCATATCGTGCTGGCGAACTGCGCTACCCTTGGCGGCCATGTCATCGTTGAAGATTATGTGGGCGTCGGCGGTCTCGTTGGCGTCCATCAGTTTACGCGCATCGGCGAATCCGCCTATCTCGGCGGCGGGTCGATGGTGTCCCTCGACGTGCCGCCTTATTGCATCGCCGTCGGCGACCGCGCGCATTTGCACGGCTTGAATGTTGTCGGGCTGCGACGGCGCGGCTGGACGAACGAGCAGATCGCTCTCCTCAAAAAAGCCTACCGCATCTTATTTTCGGAGGGCGTCGCGCTGAAAGAGGCGCTCGCCGTCATTCGCGACGCGGCGCCGCACTCCCTGGAGATCGCCCATCTCGCAGACTTCATCGAAGCCTCGACCCGCGGCATCTGCCGTCCGCGCGGCAACGGCGATCCCGAAGACTCCGAAGAGGTGGTGTAGCTTTGCCTGCAGCGGACTCTCCTCGGTTAGGACTCATCGCGGGCAATAGCCGGTTTCCCGTGATCTTCGCGGAAGCCGCGCAGGCTGAGGGCGTCACCCTGGTGGGCGTTGCTCATGAGGGCGAAACCCCGCCAGCACTGGCGGAAATAGTTCCGCATCTGACGTGGGTGCGAGTCGGCGAACTTGGGAAGATGCTCGCTACGTTTCACGCGGCCGGCGTCACCCAAGCCGTTATGGCCGGCGGCATTTACAAACCTGGAGCCCTCAGCAACCTGCAGCCGGATGCGCGAGGCCTTGCCTTTATTAACCGCCTGCCAAGTTGGAAAGATGACGTTATTTTGCGCGAGGTCGCGCGGGAATTTGAGAGCGAAGGAATCACTATTGTCGAGTCTACGCGGTTTCTCTCTGCCCTGCTCCCGCAACCGGGCGTGCTCACACACGCCGCTCCCAGCGAGCGACAATGGAACGATATCTATTTTGGCGTGGCGGCGGCGCACGATATCGGCCGCTGGGATATTGGACAAAGCGTGGTGGTCAGACGAGAAACGGTCGTCGCCGTTGAAGGCATTGAAGGAACAAACGCCGCTATTCTGCGTGGCGGCGCGTTGGGCGGCCCCGGCGCGGTGGTGGTGAAGATCAGCAAGCCGCATCAAGATCTTCGTTTTGATGTTCCCGCCGTGGGGCCGGAAACAATTACCGCCATGCAGCAAGTGAGTGCGGCGGTGCTGGCGCTTGAAGCAGGCAAAACCTTGATGATTGACAAGGCTGATCTGCTGCAGCGCGCCAACACCGCCGGCGTCAGCATTGTGGCGCTCACCGTGGAGGAAGCCTTGAAACGACGGTCTAGTGCACTGAAACCGCTATGAGAGTAGCAACGCTATGAAACGCAGCCATGAGAAAGCCTCCCGTTCGTTTTTCCGATGTATTTGCAAACCGCCTGCTGCGGCTCGACTGTGCACGGTACAATGCAGCGTCTCCGTTTTTCTTTTCCTTGCTAGTCTGCTGGCGCACCCAGGCTTTGCTGATGTCGTGATGAACTTTGAGGTTCCAGGAGCTGATCAGAAAATGAGTGGAATCGCTCCCATCTCCGGCTGGGCATTCTCCACCACCGGCGCTCCGGTGACTGTCTCCCTTCAGATCGACACAAGTGCGCCTTCGACTGTCCCCTGTTGCGCTGATCGCTTGGATGTCGCGCAACTCCACGGCCCACAAGGGCTCATGAGCGGATTCGGGCAAATCTTTAACTTCAACAATCTCTCAGCAGGCGAGCACACCGTTACTATTACTGCACGGGACGGCGTTGCGGAAAAAGCCGAGAGCCACAAAATTAGTGTGATCAAACCGGGCGGCTTTAATTTTCTCAGCCGCCTCGATGTCGTGTTCTCCAACGCTAGCATTCAGGACAAGAAGGAAATCGTCATCGAAAAGGCGCACGCAATCGATAAAGCCACCAATAAAGATCAAGAAGTTAAACTCACCCTGGCCTGGCAAGAGAATACGCAAACGCTCAACATTGTAAAATCAGAAAATACCGGCTCCGCCACCCCTGTCGGATCAGCAATGACTCAGGCGGAAACTGCGGCGCAAGCGGAAAACGACGCGGTCGCCACGGAATTGCAGCTGGCCTTTGAAAATCCGCCCGCCAATCTTACAGCAAGCGGCGTAGGAGTCATTTCAGGATGGACGTTTTCCCCGAACGCCGGCGCGGCGTATCCTCCCATTGTGGAGTTTCGTGTTGATAACAGCGACTTTAAACGCATCCCCTGTTGTCAGGAGCGTCTGGATGTCGCCAACGCCTTTCCCTCACAAAAAGAGCTGGCGTTGCGCAGCGGCTTTGGCGCGCTCTTCAATTTTAATCAGTTGAGCAGCGATGAACATACGATTGAAATCCGCGTGCAGGACGGAACCGGCGCGACGAAAAGCGAGACCCGCACGATCACGGTGATTAAACCCGGCGATTTTGCGTTTCTTGATCAATTTGACCTCTCTGAAGCCGAGGCGTTTATCTCTGGTTTGTCTCTTGTTCTCGACAAAGTAAAAGTACGAGACCAGGCGACCCAGCAAACGCGCGAAGTTTCGGCTCATTACACCTGGGAGGCGAGCTGTCAGTGCTTTATTGCCCAAGGCGTCTGCGGCAACGGCGGCGTCGAGCCGGGAGAAGAGTGCGATGGGGAGTCGTTGGATAATCAAACCTGTCAGAGCCTGGGCTTCAGGAGCGGAACATTAAAATGCGCTGAGTCGTGTATATTAGATATGACCGGCTGCGACGGTGGACCGCGGGTGCTCGTCACTAATTTGATCAGCAATACCGTGAGCTTTATCAACACGGCGACCAATACTGTCCAGGCCACGGTCTCCGTTGGCAGAGAGCCGCGTGGGATTGCGGTCAACCCGGTGAGCCCGACCGCCTATGTCGCAAACTTTGGGTCTGATACGCTCTCCGTGCTTGACACGGTTGCTGCGAAAGTCACAGACACCATTCAGCTGCCAGGCACAAGGCAAGGACCTCAAGGCGTCACTGTCTCGCCAGACGGCAGGAGAGTCTACGTGGTAAATGGTCGGGCGAACTCGGTCTCCGTTATTGATGTGCAAACGAAAACCGTGATCGCCACTGTGCCAGTCGGCGCACAACCACAGGACCTGGCTTTGACTCCAGATGGCGCGCGGCTCTACATCACCAACTATGGGAGTAATTCCGTCAGCGTCATGGACGCCCAGACGAATGCGATTGTGACGACGATTCCCGTAGGCCAGGGGCCGGACGGCGTCGCGGTGTCTCCAAAAAACGACGCTCATCGCGCCTACGTTGCCCATTACCTTGACGGCTCGGCCTTTGCGATTGATACAGCGACCAATACGACGATTGGCGATGCAGTAAGGCTGAGCTTCCGCCCGACCAAGGTCGCTTTTGCGCCGGACGGTGGACGAGTCTACATTGCCAATTTTCTAGCGGACATCGTCTCCGTCATTGATCCAGCGACCAATCAAGTCCTGAATAGCATATTCACTTCAGAGGACCCTGACGGTCTTGTGATCACGCCGAATGGCAAACGGTTGTACATTGCCCTCCTTGGCGACAATGGACGAGGTCATCATGTGCAAGTGACGAGTACGGTGACAAACAGCAACATCGCAGGGTTTATCGAAGTTGGCGAAGGCCCCTTCGCGCTTGCCGTCGCGCCGTAAGTCTGGAGTTGACTCTGTCCGCAGAAAGTGGCACCATTTCCCCGCTCTCTGCGTTTCCTCATGTGCATCCGACCTGTGGGGCCGTAGCTCAGTTGGGAGAGCGCTTGAATGGCATTCAAGAGGTCGAGGGTTCGACTCCCTTCGGCTCCACTTGCTGATTTCCTGAATTCCTTCATACTTGGCAACCTTCCAGCGGAGCCACGCCCTAGAACACCGAACGGTTTAACAGGACTTAGATTACGCGGTCATAACAGGCCAGGCTAGTGAACACCCTTCGGCATGGCCGACTTGGTCGAATTCAATAATGGCTTCGTCCTTTTCAGCCCCACACCACTGAACAAACGTTGTTGGACCACCGACAGTAGGGATAACGGCAGAGGACTCCTTCTCTCTCCTTAGTGTACCGAAAGGCGCACCTGTTCGCAGTGCCGCCCAGCCTGAAAGAACTTTCTCTTGCTCGGCGCAGCGAAAGCTTATAAGGAAGACCTGTGCTCGAGCTGTGGAACAAAGAATTCCGTCCAAGCAAACTTTTGTCTCGAATGCAGAACACTGCTCCGGCGTCGCTGTCCGCAGTGTCAGACCGAGCTAAATCAGACCGCACGACATTCGTCCATCGTACTGGGAGTGTGGCTTCTGGTGGCGCAGCCATCCTGGCTGTGCGCACAGGCCGGAGGCCTGTGCCACCAAAACTTGCTGTCCGGCACTGTGCCACTCTCGTGTGGTTCGATTTAGTACTGCGCGCGAAGTTGTGCGCGGCGTGCGGCGCGACGCTTCCCACTGCCTCCTCGCCAGTGCATGTTCCTTAGGCTTTGACACGAAAGATTTGCAGGAGGCGAAGGCGTTATTAACAGAACTCGCGTAAGGAGTCAGACCAATGGGAGCGAACAAACAATACCAAGGCTACCGGTCCTACCAATACCTGGAACAAGATCGCGATTATAAAAGCTTCAAACTGGCCAAGGAAATCGCACGGGTTCCCTCCCGCCAGCTTCCTCTCTCTCCGGCGGAAGAGCAGCGCGTGCAGGCGCTCTTAGCCCAGCACATTGCCATTTCCATGCACGACCACCCGGTGATAGCCCCGGAAGACGTTAACGAGATTTTTGAACAGAAGCGCCGCGGGCGGGACTTTACCGGCTTTGCCGGGTTGGCGGCCTCCGGCTTGGATTGCGTCTTTGATAACCTGATGAATGGCCTCTGCACCATCAATTCCCATGCCGGCTGGAAGTGGAACGATATCCTGCACGACTTGGGCATGCGGCTGTGTGACCTCGCCCACCAAGACTTTATCATCATCTGTGATGGAGTGCAGGATATTCTCAAGGCTCATGAGACCGGGCGACTGGCGTTGGTCCCTACTCTTGAATCGGCTACTCCTATAGAGAATGAGCTCGATCGTGTTGACATTCTCTATGGGTTTGGGGTGCGTAGTATGGGTATTGCCTATAGTGAGGCGAACGCCTTGGGGAGCGGCTTACGAGAAACCCGGGATGGCGGCCTCACAGAGTTCGGTCGGCAGGTGGTGCGGAGGATGAATAAGGTGGGGATGTTGATTGATGCGGCGCATTGCGGGGATCAAACAACCCTGGACATTATTGCAGCGAGCGAGCTCCCTATTGTCATCTCCCACGCCGGGGCGCGCACGCTGTGGAACACGCGGCGCCTTAAGCCTGATCATGTGCTCGAAGCGCTGGCGGCGAAAGGAGGCGTGCTTGGCATCGAAGCGGCTCCTCATACGACCCTCACGGAACGCTATCCCCGGCATAGTATCGAGTCGTGCATGGAGCATTTCGAGTACGCCGTGAAACTCATAGGCATTGATCATGTCGGGTTTGGTCCCGATACGCTGTTCGGCGATCATGTGGGATTGCATCATGTCTATGCCGCGCTCTTATCCCTCGCACAGGTGCTGGGAGACAAGCCCTATGAAGAGGCGCCGTACGTGGACGGGTTAGAGAATCCGGCGGATTTTCCCAACATCCTGCGATGGCTGGTGCAACATGGATACTCAGACGAAGACATTGTGAAGGTTATGGGGGGAAATGCCTTGCGGGTTCTCAAGCAGGTGTGGGTCCGCTGAAGAGGAAGCGGACAGGACCTTTAGCAGGCTCACGCAGTCAGACCAGCCTGTACCATCCTGTAGATCTTCGCGCCCGGTATGCGCCTGCTTCGGTGAAGCATCCCTAGCTTTGCATCTGGGATCACCCCCTCCTTTACTCTCCCGTATTTGTCTCAGGGAAAAAGATATAGGCGCCATAGCCAACCACCTCGTCCCGCGGCCCGGCGGTGTCTCCTGAGTTCCGCAGATCCACTGTCTTCGCACGCAAAGCGTATTGACGCGCGGTGGAGAGCAAACCTTTAATTGGGTTATGACCGCATGCCTGCTCAGGGCCAATGTCTTGCGGGCGCAAGGCTTCGATAGCGTCTGAGGTAGCCTGATCAAGCCGTCGGGCCGTGTGATAGTCGTAATAATGGCTGAGGTCTGAGCTGACGACAATGAGCGTTTCTGGCCCATTCCATAACGCACGCAACACTTCGCTGACCGCTTCGGGCTCTGCCGCGCCGACCACGAGAGGAAGAAACGTAAAATCACCGAGGATCTCTTGCAGGAATGGAAGGTGCACCTCCAGGCTATGCTCTTGCATATGGGCTTCATCGAGGATGCGCACCTGGGGCAGCGCCAGCGCGCGGGCTAGGGCCGGTCTGTCGACCGGCGCGAGACCCAGTGGAGTGGCAAAGGCGTCGGTGCTACTGCCAGCGAGCCCTTTGAAGGCGACCCAGTGGGCTGGTCCAAGCAGGATGACCCGCTTCACGGAGCCGCGAGCCTGTTGTAGCTGAGCATAGGCTGAGGCGGCTACCGGACCCGAATAGATATAGCCTGCATGCGGGGCGATCAGAGCTTTGGGCATAGGGCCAGTTACGTGGGCCAACTGGAGATAGTGTGCAATAGCGCTACGGAGTTCGCTGGCTGTGGCTGGGTAAAATGAGCCGGCGACAGCAGGAGGGCGAATAGCAGCCATAGGCCTCTCTCCTTTCTCATAGCAAACTATGGCAAACTAACGTTGAGCGAAATCTCTCACGAGTCAGAGCGACTCTACCGCTGTTTTCTTGAGAAAGGAATATGGCTTCCCCACAGAAATTTTCACAAATAGTTTCTACTAAATACTGGAGTTCCCTGCCCGATGGGCGTATTCAGTGCGACCTCTGTCCGCGTTTCTGTAAGCTCCATGAAGGGCAGCATGGGCTGTGTTTCATACGGGCGCGCCAGGCTGATCAGATCGTCCTCACGAGCTATGGACGCTCGAGCGGCTTTTGCGTTGATCCTATTGAAAAGAAACCGCTACACCATTTTCTCCCCGGCACGCCTGTGCTGTCTTTTGGCGCTGCCGGCTGTAACCTTGCCTGCCAGTTTTGTCAAAACTGGGACATTAGCAAGTCGCGAGAAGTCGATACGCTGGCTGAGAGTGCTACGCCTGAGGTTATTGCTGAAGCAGCGCATGAGCTCGGCTGCCGCAGTGTCGCCTTCACCTATAATGATCCGGTGATTTTCCTCGAATACGCTATTGATGTGGCTCAGGCTTGCCGTGCGCGAGGCATTAAAACGGTGGCGGTGACCGCCGGGTATATGTGCGCAGACCCACGCGAGGAATTTTATCGTTACATGGACGCCGCCAATGTCGACCTCAAAGGCTTCAGCGAGCGCTTTTACAAACAGATCTGTGCCGGGCATTTGCAGCCAGTGCTCGACACGCTCATCTATCTTAAGCGGCAGACCCACGTGTGGTTTGAGATTACCACCTTGTTGATCCCCGGTGAAAACGATTCTGACGCGGAGCTCGAAGCGCTG
>DATLYA010000266.1:0-4004 GCA_035575235.1 Candidatus Methylomirabilota bacterium | reverse complement strand
AGCCGGACTGACGCCAAGCCGTTGGGCATGGGCAGCGAGGCTCTCATCTGAACGATGATCGTACCGCGCCTCGTTGTCGTTTAGCAGGAAAATCTGGCTGAAATCGATCGGCGGCGGATCAGCCAGCGCCTCGCTGACCATTGTTGCCCGGTATGCGGGATTACGCAGCCTGGCCACCTTCTCTTCGCGCTTGAGGTTGCGCAAGGCCCGCCACGATGGTGCACGATCGAAGGGCGTGCGGTTCACAAATCCAAACAAGACGCCAATCCCGCGCGTGGTGGACTGGGCGAACACTTGCGCGCCGCGCCTCGCGCTCTGACTGATCTGCTCAAGCAGTTGCGCATACACAGTCGGATGCGGGCGGCTCTGGGCGAGGCCAAAGGTGACCGGACGGCCAGTGGTCAAACTCACTTCCGTCATCCAGCGCACCTCGCGGGCAAGGTCTTCCGGACGGCCGCTATCGATTCCCGGCGCCGCTTCAAAGACGCCGCGGCCCAGTTTCCCCAGCGCGCGAGCAATACCGAGTAATTCGTCAGACTCTGCGAAGGTTCCAGGGACCGGTTGGCCTTCGGGCGTACGATGGAGAATGGTCCGGGAAGTCGAGAAGCCGAGTGCGCCGCCGACGATCGCCTCCTCTACGATATCGCGCATGCGGGCGATTTCGTCGGCGTTCGCCGGTTTATTCTCGAGACTCTTAGCGCCCATTGCCCAGTAGCGCACGGCGCAATGGCCCACTAAGCCGCCCACGTTGACGCCTTTTGGTCTGGCGTCAAGTGCCTTGAGGAACTCGCCATAGGTTTCCCACTGCCACGGCATGCCGGCCATGATGCTCTGGGCGGGAATATCTTCAACTGATTCCATCAAATGAGCCAAATACTCGCGATCCCCCGGCTTGCATGGCGCAAAGGTCACGCCGCAATTGCCCATGACCACCGAGGTCACGCCATGCCAACATGAAGATGAGGCAATGGGGTCCCACCAAATTTGCGCGTCCAGGTGGGTATGAATATCGACAAAACCGGGGGTGACAATGTGTCCCTCGGCGTCGATCGTTCGTTTGCCGGCGTCTGCCACCTCGCCTACTGCTGCAATCCGATCACCCTGCACCGCCACATCGGCGCGATACGGCGGATGTCCAGTCCCATCAACGACCATTCCGTTCTTAATGACGACATCGTAGGCCATGCGGTCCTCCTCTTAGAGAGAGACGTGAATCTTCCACGCTCTGCCCGCAACAGCATCAGAAACGTAGCAGGCGTGACGATTGTTCCACTGTGCGTGATCCCCGCCGGTCTGTCAACGGAATTGCTCTAGCAGAAAACTTCCTGACCGCGCAGTTGGGAACCCTTTAATGGGACTAGTCCTCCACGAGGAATTTGAAGGGTCATTGCGAGGAGCGCAGCGACGAAGCAATCCCGTCACTCTGACCTCCCCCCACAGAGATTAGTTGGCTGCGCTCGTAATGACACTCCCTCATTTTCGGTGTGGCGGTGTACTATCTTGTTATTGATCGTTGCTTCACCGCTGGACTTTCGCGACGCCGTATGCCATGTGGGGTTCTCTATTGAAAGAAAATCAGCCAAGGAGACGCTATGATGAGTTCGTCTACGAAGGTCGCCCTGATTACTGGAGCAGGGACTGGAATCGGGAAAGCTGTAGCGCTGGCGCTGCTTAAAGATGGTTACCATGTCACGCTGGCTGGACGGCGGCGAGCGCTGCTGGAGCAAGTCGTTGCCGAGGCGGAAGCCGCAGGCAGTCGCGCGCTTGTAGTTCCCGCCGACGTCAGCGACCCGGCCTCAGTGCGCAACTTGTTTGCGCGCACGCATGAAGTCTTTGGCCGGCTCGACGTGCTGTTTAACAACGCCGGCGTGGGCGCACCCGGCATTCCGCTGGAAGACTTGAGCTACGAGCAATGGAAAACCGTCGTCGATATTAACCTTACTGGCGCATTCCTCTGCACCCAGGAAGCGTTTAAGCTGATGAAAGCGCAGCAACCGCAAGGCGGTCGTATTATCAACAATGGATCGATTTCTGCGCATGCGCCGCGGCCCAATTCCGCTCCCTATACAGCGACCAAACATGCGATGACCGGGCTGACAAAAGCAACCGCGTTGGATGGGCGGAAGTACAATATCGCGTGCGGACAAATCGATATTGGCAATGCCGCTACAGAGTTGACCGCGCGTATGGCGCACGGCGTGCCGCAAGCCAACGGTCAGATCGCCGTGGAGCCGCTGATGGATGTGGCGCACGTGGCGAGCGCGGTGCTCTATATGGCCAACCTTCCGCTCGACGCCAACGTGCAGTTCATGACCATCATGGCCACGAAGATGCCGTTCATTGGCCGCGGCTAGCATGCTAGACTTTTTCGGGTTGTAGGGGACAGACACAATACTCTCTCTAGTACTTCGGACAACGTGACGCGACAAAGAGAGCAACCGAGCCAGAATTCCAATCACGTCGTACGGTGACGTTTCCCGTTTTTCATTCATGCGCAAACGCGACCTCTCCGCTTTAGAATTTGATAAAGTCCTGCAGCTGTTAGCGGGCTGCGCAGTATCAAGCGCCGGATACGAGGCGTGTCTGGCGATCACACCGCATACGCATCCTGACAAGGTTGAGGCGGATAGTGAGCGCACCTGGCAATTCTTTCGTCTGCTGGAGGAACACCTCACGATTCCGCTGCGTGAGTTCCCCGACATTCGTTCCTCTCTGGAATGGGCTCAGCACGCCGGCGCGGCGCTTGAAGGACAAAAGCTTTTACAGATTTTAGATGTCATCGCGCTCTCACGTACGTTATCGACCTTCTTCCGCCGTCAGGCGGGAGGCTACGATACTCTGCGTGATCTGCCAGACACTTTGCTCTCCTTTCCCACCGTAGAGGACGCTTTGCGCCGCTGTTTGGATGAGACCGGTCAACTCAAAGATGAGGCGAGTCCCGAGTTACGCGCGCTGCGCCGTCGCGTGCGCATCTTAAGCGAAGAGATCGAACAACGCTTACAGAACGTGCTGCGCTCGTCACAAGCAAAAGACGTCGTCACGGACCAGTACATCACCATCCGCAACAACCGCTTCGTCATTCCGGTGAGGCCAAACTTCCACACCCGGCTCCAGGGCATCGTGCAGGATCGTTCTGGGTCGGGTGAAACTGTCTTTATCGAGCCGCTGTTTGCGGTGGAATTGAACAATCGCTTGCTGTTGACGCGCAAAGAAGTGGAAGCGGAAGAACACCGCTTATACCTCTGGCTGACTGCGCTCGTGCGGGAGGAGCTGCCTCGCCTGGAGAGCGCCTTTGCCGCGCTGGTGGAGGTCGATGTCCTGCACGCCAAAGCAGTGCTGGCGCAGAAACAACACGGGACCAAGCCGCGGTTTGGCGGCGTGGAAGTGCGTCTGCGCAACGCCCGGCATCCGCTGTTGCTGGCCACGGGAAAACCTGTTGTCCCAATTGACTTACTCTTGCCGGCTGGGAAGACGGCGTTGATCATCACCGGTCCCAACACCGGCGGAAAAACCGCGGCGTTAAAAACGCTGGGGCTGCTCTGCCTCATGGCGCAGAGCAGCCTGTTGATTCCTGCGGAAGAGGAAAGCCATGTGCCAATATTTCAAGGCGTCTTCGCCGATATCGGCGATGCCCAGTCATTAGAGCACAGTTTGTCGACATTTTCGGCGCATATCCGCAACATTATCGATATGCTCCAGGAACTGCAGCCGCCGGCGTTAGTCTTGTTTGACGAACCAGGCGGCGGCACCGATCCGCTCGAAGGCGGCGCGCTGGCGTGTGGACTGCTCACGCATTTGCAAGAACGCGGCGCCCATGTTGCCGCATCAACGCATCTGCCGCCAGTGAAACTGCTGGCTTTAGTTGACAAGGCGTATCAGGTCGCGGCGGTGGATTTTGATCTCGAAACGCTTACGCCCCACTATCGGTTGCATTATGACACCGTGGGCCAAAGCCTCGGGCTGGCTATGGCCCGGCGACTAGGGCTGCCGGAAGAGGTGTGTGC
>DATLYA010000265.1:0-20708 GCA_035575235.1 Candidatus Methylomirabilota bacterium | reverse complement strand
CACCGCCTCTGGTCTCCAGACAGCAAGCAGTTTGTCTTCGCAGGGGCTGCTGGCGCAGATGTGCGCCCGGTCGAAGGACTCCGCAATCCCATGGTATATACAGTCGAGGCGATTGCCCACGCAAAACCGAAGTCGCTGACGGACGGGCACATTGCCTTCTGGTCGCCACAGTAATTTGTTTGCTCAAAAACTTAGCAATGCCCACAATCCAGGCGCCGTCACCAGAGAGCAGCGCACAAAAAGTTCGTCTTTTCACGCGAAAAGCCCCTCATAAGTCTGGCATTGACCTTGCTCCTCCCAGCAGAGCGCTGCAGATCACCAATTTGTGCATCTCGATAGCAGGCATTTCTGGTAGGCAGTCTCATCAATCTTTTCCGTGGAGGGGTAATCATGCGTCGTTTGTGGCTAGGGTCTCTTTCTCTTTTTGGAAGCGCTGGAGCAGCAATTGTTACGGCGGGTCCTGCCTGGGCGCAGGAAGCGACCCAAATTAATACTGGAGATACAGCCTGGATGCTGACTTCTTCCGCTTTGGTGCTGATGATGACGGCGCCAGGGTTAGCACTATTCTATGGCGGACTAGTGCGCCGCAAGAATAGCTTAGCGACGATCATGCAGAGTTTTGTCCTCGTAGCGCTGATCAGCGTTCAATGGGTGCTGTGGGGGTATACGCTCGCCTTTGGTCCGGATCATGGAGGTTTAATCGGCGGCCTTGATTGGTTAGGGCTCGCTGGAGTCGAGGGCGTCCCGAATCCTGACTATGCGCCCACTATTCCGCATCAGACGTTCATGATTTATCAGGCCATGTTCGCCATTATCACGCCAGCACTCATCACTGGCGCGATTGCAGAGCGCATGAAGTTCAGTGCGTTCTTGATCTTTAGTATCCTGTGGGCAACGTTTGTGTACGATCCACTCGCTCACTGGGTGTGGGGGAAAGGGGGGTGGATAGGCACAAATGGTGGGATGGGAGCGTTAGACTTCGCTGGCGGAACGGTAGTGCATATCAGTTCAGGGATTTCTGCGCTCGCCGCCGCCTTGGTGATGGGCAAGCGCATAGGTTACCCTCACGAACCTATGCCGCCGCACAATCTTCCTTTTACCGTCGTCGGGGCCGCACTGTTGTGGGTGGGGTGGTTTGGTTTCAACGCCGGCAGCGCGTTGAGTGCTGGGGCGTTGGCGACCAGCGCGTTTGTTGCAACCAATACCGCCACCGCTGCCGCAGCGCTTGCCTGGATGTTTACGGAATGGGCTACGCGAGGCAAACCAACTGTTTTGGGCGCGGCAAGCGGCGCAGTGGCCGGGTTGGTGGCGATCACGCCGGCAGCCGGCTTTGTCAGCCCTCTTTCTTCAATCGCTATCGGCGCAGCTGGTGGTGTGCTCTGCTTTACTGCCTGTAATTTGAAAACTCGTTTTGGTTATGACGACTCTCTCGATGTAGTTGGCGTGCACTGTGTTGGCGGGGTCACCGGTGCGTTGTTGACCGGCGTGTTCGCATCCAAAGCGGTGAATGCGGCCGGCGCCGATGGGTTGTTGCTTGGCAACCCGGCGCAGTTCATGACTCAACTCATCGCCACCGCCACCACCCTCGTCTATTGTTTCGTCCTCGCATTCGTTCTCTTGAAGATTGTCGATGCAGCCATAGGTCTTCGCGTGAACGAAGATGAAGAATTTTCCGGTCTCGACCTTTCTCAGCACGGCGAAAACGCTTATATTATGTAAAGTATTCTCTACGCGTTCACTCGCCAGCCCTGATGTCGGGGCGAGCGCCTTCGCCCCGACAAGTGCTAAACGTTATTCAAGAATACGTTGCTCGAACGTCGCGGTCATCTCCTGGTCTCTCCTAAGCCGGCACTCTCACCCCATGCGCCCTCGCCAGCCACCCGCGCCGCTCATCCCTTTACGAGAGCCGACGCAAACGGGTAAGATCCGGGTTGGAATTTATGAGTTCTGTTCTTCGTGCACGAGATAAAGAAGCGCTTCTGCGCGCGCCGCTAGCCACGCTACAGCTCATCAAGTTGGCGGCAACCGAGGAAACCGCGCTTGCCATGCGCACTGCGGACTTGTTCTCGTTTCGACGCCCAGGGATCTCGGTATCCGCGCAGCTGCTCGGCTACCAGGCAAAAGAAGGCGTCTGGGTCGTTGCCGTGCATTTTTGCGCTTTAGGGTCTTTTTCAACCCCGCTCACAGGAATAGTGTACCTCAATCCTCAAGAGCCACGCGTGCTGGAGCTGCTTTATCCCTTAGCCAGGCAAGAGCGGTTGCCACTCCTGCTGTTCAGTCCACAATTGAAGATTACTATTCGGCAACAGGCGCCCTGGTCTGTGCAGCAACGCCAAGAAGCAAGACTGCTTCTTGCGCATCTCCGGCATTACGCAGGAGAAGGGGTGAGCTTGACGTCCATGCAGGGTGCAGAATTCGAACGCGCTCGTCAGGAGTTCGAACGCGTCTATGCCGGAAAAAGCGCGCCGAGCCTCACCCTTTCCAGCAGCCAGACGCTTCTCTCCTCATTCCGAGGAGTCGTCTTAGAATGAAGCGGGGCGCGGCGACAGCGCCTCTCTAGCGACGATGCGTTGCGTCGCCGGGCTCTATGCGCTCAGCGTGGTCGATTAATTGTCCCATCAGCTCGTGGACATACCGTAAACGATCCGCCAGACGGTCTTTGGTTTCCGTACCGCGTGCGACCAGACAACCACGTTCAATAAGTCCAACGAACGCAGCGGCCACATCTTCAAGACGGGCTTCGCTGGGCGTATACCACTTATGCAGCCATGCGCACATGCCCATGATGGCATAGACGATGAGTCTGGCGTTCAGTGGACGGAACACCCCTTGCGCCATCCCTTCCTTGAGAATGTGCTCCAGACTCGCCACGAAGCGCCGTCGCACGTCCGTGACTTCCGCGCGCAGCCGCGGCGGCAGATCCGCCTCCTCACTGTAAAAGACGGTAAAGAGGGCGACATTCTCACCGATCGTGCGTAAGAGCTCTTGCACGGCGCGCCGTAGCTTCTCCTCGGGTGCTAATGGCGCGGTGACCAGCGGTTGGACGCCGCTCGTGAAGGTGTTGGCGACTTTGATAAAAATCTTGGTGAGCAGCTCCTGTTTATTCTCGAAATACCGGTACATCGAGGCTTTCGCCACGCCGGCATGCCGGGCAATCTCCTCTAGGGTCGTCTGACGATAGCCTGCGCTGGCAAACCGTTTTGCCGCCACCTCCAGCAAGTGCTCTTCGATGACTTCCCGCCGCGACATCGCCGTCTCCCCTGAGTCCTGACGCGCGCCGGCAGTGCGCTGCGCCTCCCCTCGCTGGGGGCGAGTTTTTCTAGCTTGACTTGAGAGTCTCAAAATTATACCCTTTAGACGTCCAAAGAGTCTCAAAAATATACTATAAAGTCAGTCAAAGAAACAGTGGGGTGACCTCTACCCTGCCTGGAGATGAAACTCATGCTATATCGCCGCCTTGGTTGCGCCATCGCTCTAACCTGTATCACCGCTGCCGCTTCGGTGGCTGCAGATCCCCTTTCCCTTGATACGCTTGATATGCTACAGGCCGCATTTCATTCCTATGCCGCAGGTCCTGTCCGCGCTGAAGGCATGACCCCGGGGCTTACAATTAATCAACAGAATTGCCAGCTTGCCGCTTCACTGCTCCCTGTGGAAGTGCTTCAGCGGGTGCAGGCAGGTGATTTTACAATGACGATCCAGGAAACGACAGACCTTCCGCCACGGGAGTCCTACGTAACCGCCACGATTAATCAGTTTCTCGCCATCTCGTTGGACGGGGGCTACAAGATCAATGACTATCGCGGTGGACGTCCATTTCCGGTGATCGACCCGGCGGACCCGCGAGCTGGGGAAAAAGTCGCCTGGAATCTACGGTACCGCGATGTGCCGGACACTATGGAAATGCGCGGCGTCATGGATGGCGTCACCAATGCCGGCATCGTCGACCGCTCCAGTACAGGCCGCATGCGCGTGCGCTATGGCATGGACCGTGTCGGTGAGGAAACCAACGATCCCCAGTGGGAATCACAAGGAGTGCGGGTTAAAGCGTCGTTCGAGGCGCTGGCGCCGTCCGATGTCGAAGGCAACATGCGCATCACCACCTATTTCGCCGATGAACACTATCCCACAGTAGACTTGTCCTACAGCCCTCAGAACCGCCGGACACGCAAGAGCTACGTCAATATGCTGGCGAAAATGGGGGGCGGACGCTACGACGTGTTGCAGGAAGAACAACCGCCATTCTTCTTCACAGGCTACATTCACGAGTATAACTGGACGTACAAGGGCGAGCAGATAATGCTGGCGCCGGGGTTCCTCCGTGCAGCGCGTCTGGCGTTTGGCGGCAAGAACAACTGGTATCCAGAGGTCCCCTGGGAACTGCGCAAAGTGATCATTCTAGAATCCACACCGAAAGGCGCGCACTCCTATGGGAAGCGCATCTTTTACATTGACGCCCAAACCTATGTGCCGCTCTATATCCTCAGTTACGATACTCAAGGCGTCTTTGTCCGGCTGTCCATTATCGTCCACGGCAATCCGGATTTTGCTCCTGGAGCCAATGGAATTCGTCTCCCTGTTCCCTTAGGCGCTACCTGGATTAGTTATCCACAAGATCAGGCTTATCGCATGACAACTTTTGATCCTTCCTTTAATCAGGACTTCTCCCCGCGCAGATTCGAACTGCTGGAATTGTTGCGCAAGGGGAAGTAATCTTTTCGACCGCCGCTATTAGAACCGCAGGGCCGGCGCGGCACACTCCCCGCCACGTGGCCGCGTGACATTTGCGGCGGCTGCCGGCCGCCGGGCGGCGGCAGTGGGCGTTACACAGCGGTCTTTGTCATTCCTGCGGGGCTGATGATAAAAAGTGTACAACAACAGGGATTCGGATGTCTTGAGGTCTCACTCAGTGTGAGGCAGAGGCGCCGTTCTTCGTCACGCGAGGGAAAACCAGGGCCGCGGTCGCCCCCCTGTTAGGGACCAGCGTCCTCACCGTGCGCACGCAACTCGAAAAGATCTACCGTAAGCTCAATGTTCAGACGCGCACCGCCGCTGTCCAGCAAGCGCTCACCCGCCTGGGCGTTCTCCAGTAGCCAGTGGTTGACTTCCATGGCCCGGTCACGTTTCATTGCGTGAACAGACCCGGAAGACCGACAGCAGGACAGACGATGCAACCACTCATCCTTGCCTCTGCCTCGCCACGCCGCCGCCGGCTGCTACAAGAAGCTGGCGTGCATTTTTCTGCGATTCCTAGCGACGCCCCCGAGGATATCCATCCTGGAGAGGCGCCGGAGGCGTATGCGCTCCGTGTTGCTCGCGAGAAAGCATGGAAGGTGGCGCGGCAACATCCTGACCACTGGATTCTTGGTGCAGATACAATCGTTGAGATCGATGGACAGATCTTAGGAAAGCCGCGTGACGCCGCAGATGGAGCACGGATGCTGCGCCTGCTTTCAGGACGGACGCATCGAGTCATGACTGCTTTTGTCTTGCTCGATGGTGTTGGTCAGATGAGAGCGAGCCAGGTTGTCACTAGCCACGTCACCTTTAAGACGCTGTCCGAGGACCAAATTCGCGACTACCTCTCAACTGGTGAGCCTACGGATAAAGCTGGGGCCTACGCTATTCAAGGTATTGGCGCGGCGCTGGTCGAGCGGGTGAAGGGATCGTATACCAACGTGGTCGGCTTGCCAGTGGAAGAAGTCCTCACGGCGCTCCGCGCGGTTGGAGCTTTGCCGTCTGAGCATACTCAGCATGTATGAATGATATTGCCGCCAACTATGTTCGCATACGTGAAGAAGTTGCCGCAGCGGCAGTGCGGTGCGGGCGGCGACCTGAGTCCATTACCATTGTTTGCGCCGCAAAGACAAAAGGACCGGAAGCCGTTCAGGCCGCTCTGGCCGCCGGAGCTACAGACATCGGCGAGAACTACGTCCAGGAAGCGCAGCAAAAAATGAAGCAAGTCACGCTTCCCGCGCGCTGGCACTTGATCGGCCATTTGCAACGTAACAAAACCAAGCTCGCCATACAATTATTCACCATGATTCATTCCCTCGATAGCGCGCCGCTCGCGCAAGAACTGCACAGACAGTGCGAGAAACACAACACAACCGTCCGCACGCTCATAGAGGTGAACCTGGGCGGAGAACCAACCAAGAGCGGTATTGCCCCGGAGGGCGTTGAGTCCTTACTCGAAACCGTGGCGGCGCTTCCGCGTGTGCGCGTAGAAGGCTTCATGACTGTGCCGCCTCCGAGTCCAAACCCAGAAGCGGCGCGTCTGTACTTTCGTACACTGGCGCAGTTGTGTCAGCGCTACGAACGCTTTCCTGCGGGGAATATCGAGCTAAAAGAACTCTCTATGGGCATGACGGATGATTACCTGGTGGCGATTGAAGAAGGCGCTACTATGGTGCGGATCGGCAGGGCTATTTTTGGCGAACGGTGAGGAGGTCACAGGATGAAGAAAATCGCCTTTCTCGGGGCCGGCAATATGGCAGGAGCGCTGATCAAAGGTTTGCTGTCGGCAAAACTGTATCGACCTCAGGATCTTCTCGTTAGTGATATTAGTGCGGACCAACTACGCAAGATCAAACGCGCCTACCACGTAGACGGCGTCACAAATAACCGGGAGGCGGTACGAGAAGCCGCGACTATCGTCTTATCCGTGAAGCCGCAAATTCTGGCCCAGGTGGTGGAGGAAATTCAACCGGAAGTCACGAAGGACAAATTGTTTATCTCCATTGCCGCGGGCGTTCCGTTGCGCCGTCTTGAAGCAGGCTTAGGCGGCGCTGCTCGCGTCGTCCGCGTAATGCCCAATACGCCGGCCTTGCTTGGGAAAGGCATGGCGGTCATCGTACGTGGCAGTAAAGCCAAGCCCCAAGACGAGAAACTCACCCTGACATTGTTCCGTGGCGTTGGCGAGGCGATCGCCGTAAAGGACGAAGCGTTGATGGATCCAGTAACAGGCTTGAGCGGCAGCGGACCAGCCTACGTCTATCTTTTCGCGGAAGCATTGATCGCTGGAGGCATACAGGAAGGACTTGCTCCGGCAGTGGCGACGCACCTCACGTTCCAAACGCTGGAAGGCGCGGTGGCTATGCTTAAAGAATCCGGGAAAACCCCGCAAGAACTTAGAGATATGGTAACCTCGCCAGGAGGAACAACACTGGCCGGGTTGTCTCGCCTGGAAGCCGGGCAATTCACCGCCACCGTGGCTGCAGCGGTCAGCGCAGCAACCCAACGCTCAAAGGAGCTTGGGCAAGGGTAGGAAGGAGTACCGCGTAATGTTCGTGATTGGGAATTTTCTGGTTGCGGTCGCATCGGTTTTGAATATGCTGCTGTCTGCCTACATGTGGATTATCATTATTCGCGCGCTGATCTCGTGGGTGAATCCGGACCCGTATAATCCGATCGTACGCTTTTTACACGCGGCGACGGATCCGCTGCTGTACCGCGTCCGTCGTTGGCTGCCGTTGAACTTTGGCGGGGTCGATTTCTCTCCTATCGTCGTGATTGCAGGCATCATCTTTCTGCAAAGTTTCCTCGTCCAAAGTCTTCTTGATCTCTCCAGGACCCTGCGTTGAGTCCCTCCACGTCGTTTCCCTGGCAAACGACTGCCGAAGGATTGATCGTCCGCGTGCATCTGCAACCGCGCGCGGCGCGAGACCGCCTGCTCGGCCTTCATGGCGGTGCGCTCAAAATCGCGCTGACTGCTCCACCAGTCGATAACGCCGCCAACACAGCGTTGCTCTCGTTTCTCGCCGAGCTTGTTCAGGTCCCCCGCTCTGCGTTGACAATCATTAGTGGGGTCAAAAGCCGAGAAAAGCGCGTTCGCATTGCTTCACCGGTTCCCCATACTTTGAGCGAACGGCTGCAACAGCACCTCACACGGGTTGACAAAAAAAATTTGGATGGTTAGCGTTCTTCTGCCTTTTCCTTTAGCGTTTCCGGAGGAATAGCGATGCCTATCTATGAATATGCGTGTAAGAAGTGTGGGGACTTCGAGGTTATGCAACGGATCACGGAAGAGCCGCTCAAAAAGTGTCCAACGTGCGGGGCGAAAGTAACGAAATTAATATCGCACTCCGCCTTTCACCTGAAAGGCAGCGGTTGGTACATGACTGATTACGCCAAAAACGGCTCTAGCAGCGCCAACGGCAATAAGACCGAAGAGACAAAGTCATCCAGCTCTGAGACGAAAGACAACAAGCCAACGAGCGAGTCCTCTTCTTCAACTGCGAAACAGGCCTCAGCGGCAGCTTGACCCCTCTTTTGCGCCTTACGGAAGCACACAAGAACGCCTTCTCTTCCAACGTCTTTGCTCCCTACTTACACTCAGTACGTAGCCATGGTAAAGAAGGCGTCTATGGGGTCGCATAGCTCAGCAGGCTAGAGCGCTTGCCTCACATGCAAGAGGTCCGGTGTTCGAGTCACCGTGCGACCACTCAAAAGCCCGCCCCGTGCGGGCTTTTTCTTTCTCTTCTCCTCTCCCGTCGCATCGACACGATTAGTGAGATTGTTTTTGCCGGGAGCACCCATCTCACAGTGCGAGCTTTTTTTCTCAACCAGGAGAAAACAAAATAGTTTTGCTTACGCCCAAAAGTGTGCTAGATGTAAAAACATGTCATTGCTGAACACAAGAATTTGGAGAACCGCCGCGGGCTGGCGCAGAGGAGGACAACATGGCAGACAAAAGTTTCGGGCGCGTCATTGAGGACCGTCGGCATGAATTAGGACTCACACAAGAAATGGTCGCAAAGAAAGTAGGGGTAAAAGCAAACTACATTGGTTACCTTGAGCGCGGCATGCGCCATCCCAGCCAAAAGGTAGTGGAGCGCCTGTCGGGAGCCCTCAGGTTAGATTCGCAAGAATTGTATTTGCTGGCAAACCCACGCGTTCGCTCTTTACTGGGCAAAGGAAAAACTGCGGCTCCTGCAACCTCCTCCATGTGGCAGCGGTTTTTACGAGATACATCGCTACAGCAGAAACAAGGGCTCTCGAGTCGGGAGCAGGAAGCTTTGGCGCAACTGAGCCAAGCCGATAAAGTGGACTCCATGGCGGGCGTATTGAAGATTATCAAAGCGCTCAGAAAAGGTTTTGGCACGTAAGCGCCGCGCCAGGGTCAGCCCAGAAGAGTCTCGCACAGTCTCGACCGGTCATCAGGAGACCGACCGGCTCCCCGGATCCTTTCTTTCTCTATTAGCCACGATCAAGAAAGGCGCTAAACATCTCTGGCGTTATGGGCTCAGAGGGTTGTGGGGTATTGCTCGTCTGAGTAGTAAGAGCCCCTTGAGAGTCCGCAGCTTGCGCGAGTGAAGACGGGTGAGGCATACCGACGGCGCATCCAGCGAGGCTGCTCAACAGCCCAGTCATGACAAGGATCATGAAAAATACAAAGAAGGTCGCTTTCACGCTCCCTACTTTACTCGCCGCTTCATACATACTCAACGCCCTTTTTTATCTTCGCCCAGAATTGACCTTGTCTTTCCCTCCACCCATGCTAGCGTGCTCGCGTATGCGGCAAAACCTTTTTGGCGTGTTCCTGCTGTTCCTTCTGTTGTCCCAACACTTATGTCCCTTGTCCGCCGTCCATGCAGATCAGCTCGAAGTCGATCTGGGGCGAAAATTTTCGCTGATCGCCCAGTCCCAATTACCGCTCGTGCGCGATTACGCCGTGCAACGCTATATCAATCACCTTGGTCAGCGCATCGTCGCCCGCCTGGAGCAACCAGAGTTTCCCTATCAATTTGCCGTTCTCCAAGACACGAGCATGAACGCCTTCTCCGTGCCCGGCGGCTATATCTACTTTAATTCCGGTTTGATTTTGCGGGCCGAGTCAGACGATGAAATCGCCGGCGTGGCAGGGCATGAAATCGCTCATGTGCAGGGCCATCATATGCTCCGCCAACAGCAAGACACCAAGTTGCTTTCTTATGCCGGCCTGGCCGCTATGGCGCTCGCGATTATTCACCCCGTGCTCGCGGCTGGGGCCTCCTCGGCGGCAGGCGCCGTGCAAATGAAATACATGCGGCAACTCGAAGAAGAAGCAGACTCGCGCGGCTTACAGTACATGCGACAGGCAGGTTTTGATCCCCACGGCATGCCGCGGTTTTTCAAAAAAATGAGCGAAGAAGAACGGCTCAATCCCGCCAACGTCCCGCCCTACATGCGCTCACACCCAATGTCTCAGGAGCGTCTGAGCTACATTGAACGGCTCTTAGGAACCATGCAGTGGAACCAGGCGGCGCCGCCTGATCCCTTTGAGCTCAAACGTGTTCAGGCCATCCTGCGAGCATTGTCGGAACCACATTCACGACTCATTGCCGAGTATCAACAAAAAGTGAAGGACGCTCCCACTGATCCCCAAGCCTTAGCGCTCCTCGGCGTCGTGCAACTACGCTGCAATGAGCTCGCCCGCGCGCAGCAAACACTTGAACAAGCGAGCGCGCGGGGTGTCCGCCTCGATGATGAGCTCGGAGCCGTGTATCTGCGACTTGGCCAGCGTGAGAAGGCGCGGCAAATATTCGCGCGGCTCAGGGAGATTGATCCCTCTCACGCTGACGCTCACAACCAACTTTGCAAACTGCTCTGGCAAGAGGGCAATCTTGAACAAGCCGGCAAAGAATGTCATACCGCAATCGCACTCCATCCTCAGCTAGACGAACCATATCTGACGCTCGCACAGATCGCGCAACAACAAGGAAAATCAGGAGAGATGCACTTTCTCTTGGCGCAAGCCATGGAATTACAAGGACGTCCGGAAGCCGCGCTCGCTCAGTATCAACAAACCGCCGTGCTCTGGGGGCCTGATCATCTAAAAGCTGAAGAAATTAAGAAAAAAACGAAAGAATTGGAAGAGTTGGTAAATGAGCTCGGCCACTATCGCAGACGGTAGAGGCTTAGGACATTGAGATAACGCTTGTGAGCGGAAAGAGAAGAAGCCTGTCATTGCGAGGAGCCAGAGGCGACGAAGCAATCTCACGGAAAGGCAAAGAGTGCTTCGCCCCGCTCGCAATGACAGCGCGCCAATATGACAGCCAAGGGGCTTTGTCCCATAGCCCTTAACGTACTGGTCTGCAGGGGCGACCGACCGGTCGCCCTATTTATTCCGGCAATCCTAAAGTCTTGCGTCCCTCGGCGCTAATCATGTCTGGGGTCCAAGGAGGATCCCACACAACCTCTACCCGGGCTTCCCGCACGCCGGGCAAGGAAAGAATTTTCTCTTCGGCTTCGCGGGAAATATAACTACCCATCCCGCATCCTTGCGTCGTCAGCGTCATCTTGACACTGACACGGTCGTCTGCAACTTGCACTCCGTAGATCAAACCAAGGTCAACAATATTGAGCGGGATCTCCGGGTCGTAACAAGTGCGGAGCACGGTGTAGATCAATTCTTCATTCACAAACTGCGCATGCCCGGCTCCCTGTTCAGGACAAACCGCCTCGTGTTCATTATTTCCTGGGGTCGCCACAGGTTCAGTCGCTGTGACTGGAGCCGGCGCAGGAGCAGAGGCGGCAGGTTGAGGTTTTTTCCACAGGGCGCTCAGCCGTTGAAAAAACGACGACATAAAATCCTTTCCAGATTCCGAGTTACTCATCCCACATCTTTGTGCTCATGTACCGTTCGCCAAGATCTGGGAAGAGCGTGACAATTTGCCCTCGACGAATCCTCCGAGCGATCTGCCAAGCGCCATACAAATAAGCGCCGGAAGATTGGCCGACGAAGAAGCCTAAGCGAGCAAGACGCGTGCACAGATCATAGGCGTCTTCAATTCGCACGGGTATCCATTCATCAACCACGCTCTCCTCAAAAATCTCCGGCATAATATGTCCCGAACCCAGCGGTTTTAATCCTTCGATGCCTGGAAACTCTTCCGGCATCACGCAAGCCACGCGAATGCGCTTGTCATACGCCTTCAGACGGCGGGCCACGCCAGTAATAGTGCCGCCTGTTCCTACGCCAGCTACAAACCAATCGATCTTTCCGCCAGTCTGCGCCAGGATTTCCTCGGCGGTCGTATCATAGTGCGCCCGCCAGTTCGCGTCGTTGCTGTATTGATCGGAGAAGAAATATTTTTCTGGCGCCGCAGCATAGCGACGGCGTACTTCTCGCAACGCCTCGTCATATCCCGCCACCGGATCAGTAAGCACCAACTGCGCTCCATGAGCGCGGATGCGCTTTTTCCGCTCTTCGCTCGCGTTGCCCGGCACGACCAGTTCAACGCGCCGCTCCAGAATCGCCCCAATCATCGCATAGGCGATGCCGGCGTTGCCGGAGGAGGAGTCAAGAATAGTCTTCTCTGGCGGCAGTGCGCCGTTGACCACTGCTTCAGCGATCATCCGCAACACGGAGCGGTCCTTTACTGAACCGCCAGGATTCAAAAACTCACATTTAGCAAGCAGGGAAATATCTGGCAGCTCCTTACGAAAGAGCTCAACCGGCGCGAGGGGAGTATTGCCAATTAAGCACAGGAGCGGATGACGCCGGATCAGATCCTGAATGGCTGGGGGATGGGGCATAAGATCTCCGTAGGAAATGAAACTTTAGCAGCCCGGTTCTCCTATATCCTCGCTTGTAATGCAAGAGGGAGTCACTAGAGGCGCGAACTCATCGCTGTAGAGATCAAAAAAGGCGTCGATGCTGGCAAGCAACTGCGCGCGAATCTGCTCGCGCGTGCCTTCGATGATATGTAGCGGCACCCGACTCTCGCCGCCGTTCTGTTGGAGTATTGCTCCCTCATTCACCTGCGCCACACTCCCTGCCGGATACAACCGCAGCCCATACACCAGAGAAAAAGATTTTTCTTTATTTTTTCCGCCAGAGATCGCTCTCAACTTTGCCATATCTGCGCTCCTTGAAGCTTTGGCTGAATATAGACACTTAGAGTCCACATTGCAATGAGAGTTGGTCCTTCAGAAAGAGACCGAGCGAACTGAGACGTGCAGGCTCTCGCAATGGTCTTTCTCAAGATTGCAGGCCACCGCAAGGAACACTTGGTCAAGAAACGCTCGGTATTGTTGGACAGCAAGATAAAGGCAGGATGGTACAGCAACGTAGACTGGGTCACGACCCAGTCTACCAGGTTCCCTTCATGCTATAGGCTAAAGAGTACAAAACAGGGCAGGCAGAGCCTGCGTCCTCTCAGCGGCCGTGGCGCCAATGAACCGATACCCGCGCCCCCGCACAGTCTTCACAACTGCGGGGGCAGCGGCGTCGTCACCCAGAGCATAGCGAATCTCGCGGATGTAATCTCTGAGCCCTTCCTCGCTGACTTGGGTTGTTCCCCACACCGCACGCAAGAGTTCATCTTTTTTCACTAATCGTCCGGCGCGCTCGGCCAGCACGCGTAGGATGGCGAAGGTCTTCGGGCGCAAGGACACTTCCCTGTCTCCACGCCATAACTGTTCATTGCTCACGTCTAACCGAAACGGAGGAAAATGAATCTCATTCCAGGATCCCATACTCCACTCCATGTCAGAGCTTCTTCGCCTTATGAGATTTGATGAGCAAAATCGGCAACCCTGCTGTTTTTCTCTCACCCAGTTCCCTCTTCCTATGGGAGAAGGAACTGGAAGTGACCAACCGAAGTATTACCGAACTTGTTTGTCGGAACTCATCAGGGGAACAATCTTTTATCTTGTTTCCCTTTTATCCTTCTGGCGCCTCTCTCCCTGCAATTAACTCCACTCGTATAACGTCCCGCTAAAGGACCGCGTGGCTAACTCAATCACCCCATCGGAGGCTATCGTGCGGCCATCGGAGAGGTAATTGATCCCACGAATGCGCCATCTGTGAGCGCCGGTCTTTTCCCATGTGCCCTCACCTTTGGCTTCGACTTCCTCGCCATTATCCAGGTACGAGGTCCCAACCCAGCTGCACGTCCCGCTTTTCGCGCCTGGCGCCCCCACAGCGGTCAATGTCCCCAGGACTGGCCCCGAAAGGCCCTCCCCCTTCGCTGTTCCTTCAAAATTGCCTTGCACGCTTCCCCCGCTCTCGGTCGCAGCATACGTTAACGAGGTTGACTTCAGTGAAAATTCCCCTAGCGGTTTTCCGAGCGTCATATCATATCCCTCCTTCATTTGGATATGGAATCTGCGTAATAGGACGAAAAAATCGCAGTCTCATGCAGCTTTGCTGAGAACGCGTTGAGGTTACGCGTATTGATCGCGCCATCATTTGCGCGACAGCAGCTTTAACTGATCAAGTTCTGCCATCGCAGGTCTCCTTTCTTTCGTAAAAAGATAGTCAGTCTGGACGCGCTTCTGCGGTATTTGTAGTAACGAACCGCTTCAAGCATGACCAAGCTCGCGGCGAGGCCCACAATAGCAAGGCACAGGAGGACCAGCAGCGAGAGCACGTCCGAAAACTCGGCGGCAATAGCAGTGAGATTGGGCTGCATTGCTAAGTCCCACATGACAGTCCTCCTGCGCAGGTAGGGTGGGGCACGATTCACCCTACCATTCTGCAACTCACCAGGCGTTATTCTCTTATTTCCACTCGCAGACCACGTAACTTTCCGAGCGCCTGCTTCAGGCTAACTCCTCCAATAACACCTGCGCCTCTTGCAAATCCTGCGTGTCAAACCCTTCGGTGAACCCGTGGTAACTTTCCGCCAGCCTATGTTGCGCCTCATGGCGTCTGCCTTGTCGTTGCCACAACCGCGCGAGGCTCACCGTGGCGCGCAGCTCCCACATCCTCGCTTGTTGCTTGCAGGCGATATTGATCGCTTTGAAAAAACACGCTTCCGCTTCCGTTTCCGCTTGGGGATCAAGGATCGGGGGTTGGGGATCAGCACCCTTTTCCCGTTGCCCGCTCCCTGCTGCCCGTTCCCTGTGTTGTTGCAGCGTCAGCTCGCCCTTCAGCCGATACAGCTCCGCCTCACAGAACCGCTCTCCGCTGTTCTGCATTTCTGTCTCTGCCTCGGTCAACACGCCTAACCCGCCCTTGGGCTGAGCACTGCCATACGCCTCGGCCAGCAGGGCGGAAAAATAGGGGAGCAACATCCGCGCCCCGGTGGAGCGAAAGGCCGCCAGGCCCTGCCGTATCTGCGCAATTCCCTCGGTTCTCTGTCCGCGGTTGACCAGCGCCCAGCCTTGCAGGAGAGGGCCCATCGCCAACCACTGCAGAAAGCCCTGCTCGTGAGAGAGCGTCAGCAACATTTCTACCTGTTCATAGACTTCCCGCTCCTCCCGGCGGAACTGAGCGAGCCAGGCGGCAAAGAAGTGGGTGAATGCCTGACTGAAGGGGTGAGAGAGTTCCTGAGCGAGGACGAGCGCCCTGGAAAGTTTCTCTCCAGCTTGCTCCGGATAGCCAAGCAACCACAGAGTCAAGGCCGCAAAGCTACAGCAGGCCACCCCAGGGTCTTGTCCAAAGAGAAAAGCCAGTGAGCCGTGTTGTTGAAGATTGTAAAGGGCGACCCCCTGCTCGAGGTGCGCTCGCGCTGAGACTAATTCGCCAAGATGGAATAAAGTAACTCCCAATGCCTGGTGAGCTCCCATAAGGAGGGTTGAGTCTTGGGCGCGCTGAGCCGCAGTGAGCAATTGCTCCCCCAACTCGTATGCCGTCTGCAACTCTGCCCGCACGATATAGAACTGCCACAGTCCCCAGAGCACCGGGAGGAGTTGAGGAGTCTCTCTTACCTGTCGGTAGAGTTCGCGGGCGCGGGCGTAGGCTTGTCCTACTTCTGGAGCTGCGTAGCCTTTGGTCATTACCAGTGATACGCCTAGAGGGATTTGCAGGGCGAGCTCTTGTTGGACCCGATCGGAGGAGTCTGGAAGCGTCTGAAGCAACTGGAGCCCTTTCGTCAGGTGACTGATTGCTTCCATATTCGCCGAGCGCTCCATGGCTCTCTGCCCGGCCCGTTGCCAGTAAGGGATGGCCTGTGCAATGAGACCTGCCTCCGTGCAGTGATGGGCCAGCAGCTCGGGCTGGGTCTCACAGGTCTCTGCAAACCGCTCTTCCAACACCCGGGCAACTCGCTGATGATACTGCTGACGTTTACTCTTCAGTAAGGATTGGTACGCAGTATCCTGCACCAGGACATGCTTAAAAGAGTAAGTAGCCTGCGGGAGCCGCCCGCGCTGATAGATCAGTTCCGCCTCGACTAACTGTCGTAGTCCTTGCTGGAGTATGGTCTCGTGTAAGGGCAAGACGGCGTGGAGCAGCTCGTAGGAAAATTCGCGCCCCAAGGCCGCACTCATCTGCGCGATTTCCCTGACCGGGGCCAGCCGATCGAGCCGCGCCATAAGGGAGTCCTGTAAGGTGCTGGGAATCGCCAGAGGAGGAAGAGAACCGGTAAGCTCATAATGATCGTCTACTGTGGTGAGCAGCCCCGACTCCAGCACCATCTTGGTCAACTCTTCGACAAACAGCGGCACCCCATCAGTCTTAGCGACAATCTCCCGGAGCACTTCCAGAGGCAAGGCTTTGCCTCCGGTGAGCTGCGCTACCATCCATTCCACCTGCTGCCGTCCTAAGCGGCTCAGCGTCAGCTGGGTAAGGTGCAAATGCGGCCGCCAGGGGGGAATGAAATCAGGCCGAAACGTGAGCAGAGCAAGCAACCGGGTGGTAGGCGTCTGCTCAAGCACGAGCGTCAGCAGCTCGAGGGTGGAAGGATCGATCCACTGGAGGTCTTCCCAGGCGCAATATACAGCGCTCCGTTCGGCTTCCTCTACAAGCCATGCCAGTAACGCCTCTTGGGTCTTCTGTCTCTGTTTCTGGGGACTCAACATAATGGGTGGCGCGTCTGGCGGATGGGGCAACGCGAGCAGCGCGGCGAAGAGCGGCAACGTGTCCGCCTGCGGGAAGCGGTAGCACGCCAGGGTCTGCTCTAGTTTTTCAAGCTTTTCCTGGGGGGAGTCAGTGCTGGTGAACAGCAGCAGCCGCTGCAGATGTTCAATGATGGGATAAAAGGCGCTGTTATAATGATAGGGCGAGCAGCGAAACTCAATGCGGGTCGCGCCTTCAGCGATGACGTGCTCTTTCAGCGTTTGTACTAACCGGGATTTACCAATGCCGGCCTCGCCGCTGAGGAGAATGATTTGTCCGTTGCCGCTCACGGCCTGCCGCCAGCACGCCTGCAACAGATGGACTTCCAGATTTCTACCCACCAGCGGCATAAGGCCTGTACGGAGCGCGACTTCAAAGCGGCTCTGGGCTTCGCTCTCCCGCACAACCCGGTACAGCGCTAGAGGCCTAGAGCTTCCTTTGAGTGTCGAGGGACCGCGAGCTTCGCACGCAAACAACCCCGCTATCAAGCGATGAGTGGCGGCGCTGAGCACTACCGTGCCTGGCTCGGCCAGGGCTTGTAGCCGTGCGGCGAGATTCGGGGTCTCGCCCAGGGCGAGGGTCTCACGCTTCTCGCCGCCGCCGACCTCGCCTACCACCACCAGGCCAGTGTGGATACCGATGCGCGCCTGTAAGGGGTGGGGGAGCCGGAGGTGCGAGAGAGGCAACGCTTGAACCACTTCTACAATCTCCAGTCCTGCGCGCACGGCCCGTTGGGCGTCATCCTCATGGGCGACGGGATATCCGAAGTACACGAGCAATCCATCTCCGAGATACTGGGCGATATAACCGGCAAAGCGCTCGACCACAGCGGTGCATGCTGTTTGGTAGACTTGCATCACCTCGTGCAGTTCTTCGGGATCAAGTTGCTCAGCCAGTGCGGTTGAGCCCACGAGATCACAAAACATCACTGTAATCTGCCGACGCTCGGCCGCAGGACGGTGGGCAGAGAAGGCCCGGAAGTGAAAGGCTGGGGGCTGAGGCGCTGCTACTGAGCTGGTAAGCGAGAGCAATGAGGCGGAGAGCGGTAGAGGCTCGGAACTATAGGTTTCTGCTGGAGAGCCGCTTCCGGTCCAGATAAGCACCGCGCCCTCTTCGTCTCTGGCTAATTGTTTGGCTTTAATGAGTTCATCCTTGAGGCCTTCAATGAACGCTTCATCAAGATTGAACCGCAGCTTCAACGCACGGTACGAGACCCGCCCTTCGCGGGCCAGCAACGCCTGTACTTGAGCCAGAACCTCATCGAAAGTCATCACGGGTTCCCTTCTTCACCACCTTCTCTGCCCGGGTCGCAGCGCGGCAGGTGAGAAACAGCAATGGGAGCGTGTCTGAGGAGTTGGTGAGGATAGGAAGCAGCTGTGGTTGCGCCATTATGTCCCACATACCGGTCCTTCTTTCTACACAAGAAAGCTGAGCGGGGCCGACTCGCCCAATTCCGCCTTCCTTTTGTTGCGCTCACCGGTGACATAGACGAGCGCTCCGTGTTCTTGTTATTGACCTGGCGGTAACGTGTCACGGGTCTCTTCGACGGCAGTGATGCGAAACCACCGCTCCTGGGCGTCCAGTTGGCCCTCAATCATCAAGAACCGCCCCAGCTGGTGCGCTTTCTGCAGTCGCCGCAGCAAGGCGTCGGGCCCAGTGAAGCGAATGTCCTTCAGCAGCGACTCGTCCTGTATGGTGTCCAGCATCACACCCTGCTCCTCCGTCAGCGCCTTCGCCTCGCTGATCCGGAACCGCCACGGTTTATCGTTCACGAAGATGCTGACGGTGCGGAACGCGTCGTGTAGCTGGCCTTCGGCGGGGACTAACATTCCAGTCACGCGTACGGTCTGTAACCGTCCCGACGCTGGAGACTCCGCGCTCACGGCGTCAATCCAGAGAGCGAAAGCGAGTACAGCAATAATGGTGAGGTGTTTCATGTTGTTTCTCCTTCTTGGCGTCTAGCCTGGACTTGTTGCATGAAGCCTCCACGTTCGGCGAGCCCCCGAGTTCCAGGCTGCGCTCATTTGTACATCATCACTCCCGCAACGAGCGCCGAGAGAACAAGCACGACCATGAGTATGAGCGGTTGCCAGTCGCCGTCTAAAAACCCATCGATAATCCACCAAAACATATGCATCTCTCCTTCGTATGAGCGTTCTCGGTTGTTGTATGCGTGCTTCATCTCTGAAGAATGGCTTCCATATTTTCCCTTCTTTCCAGTGTAGAAAGGGTCATGGCTGGCTGAGGTGAGAGTGTCATGAGAAAGTTCTGAGATTTTTCTGAGACGCCCCTCTCCTCTACGTACGCGGCAGCAGCGTTTAGCTCATCAAGTTCTGCCAGCAGAGTTCTTTTATAAGGCGTAAAAAGACACGGAACGAAATGTTCATACTCGCTGAACACTGAGCGCTTAAAGTCGGGAGAGCGGGTCTTCAGCCGCCACTGGTCAAAACATCAGCACCAAGCGAAGAGGCAAGCGTATGAGGTGGAGGGTTCCTCCACCTCACTGCCCCTACTCCTCTTGCGGCGCCAAGGCGGCGGACGCGGCTAACGACGGAAAGGCGGAGCTGGACCGCAGCCAGACGCGAAATGCCTGGCGATTCGTTACGGCGAGCACCCTGCCCTGTTCATCAATCAGTTCATCACCTACCAGCCGCGCTCTCAGGCCCAGCAGCTCCCTCATGCCGCTAGCGTCTGTGCGCCCGGGTCTTTGCTGACTCGAATCTGCCATAGGATCTTCCCTCCTTCTCGAATGGGTTTCACCAGAATGAGCTTTCCTACTCTTTGAGCAGGCGTAAAAAACGGGGGAACAAAATGTTCATGCTCTCTGAACAAAAAGAGCGACCTCCATGTCCTCTAAGAACTGGACGAGCAGGTCGCGATTGCACTCCAGGTCTTCCACAATCAGAATTTTTTCATTGCTCTGTCCGCGCGCCCTGCCGACCTTCTTCACTGCTGCTCAGGTCTTCTAAGTCGGTTGTACTCCGACGAGGTGCGATCTGATTTGCCATGCAGGACAAGAATGCAACTCACAACTTCTTCTGCCAGACCGCTCTTCTTTGTGAGGGACCTTCCCTCACTCCCCAGGTAAGCGCAATAAAGTCATGAACAGAATGTTCATTCCGACTGAACAACGCGAAGAGGCGTGCGCATCAAAATTGCTACGGGCTCGGGAGCTGCAGGTCAGGAGCATAGACGCAATACAGCCCGTTCTTGATGGTCTTGCTGAGGCGCCGTCCTTAAGGGTGGATGATGACTCACCAGCTTCTCCAGCGCGGCGTTGATCCACTGCGCGCACAGAACCAGGCGCCCCAAGCAGGCGCCGCTGACTCTGGACTTTCAAGAAAAAGGAGTGATATTTCGGTAATATTTTAGTGAGAATAGGCGCGGAGAAGGAACGAGAGGACAAAACGGCTTGTGGAGGAAAGAACGCCGTCAACGACTAAGAGCGTAAAGAGGGATGCGAGCGTCAAGCCAAAGTAGAGACGCCCTGGCGGAGCGTCTCTACGACAACAGCAGCCTGCTGCTCTAGCGGTAAATCTCCGCTCCGCCCTTGCGGAATTCTTCCGACTTTTCTTTCATGCCTGCTTCCAACGCGGCCTGTTCATCAAGATGTTTCTGTGCGGCGTAGTCACGCACGTCTTGCGTGATCTTCATGGAACAGAAATGCGGGCCACACATGGAACAGAAATGGGCTACTTTGGCGCCTTCCGCCGGCAGCGTCTCGTCATGAAATTCTTTGGCGGTTTCCGGATCCAGCGATAAGTTAAACTGATCCTGCCAGCGGAACTCAAAGCGCGCCTGCGACAGGGCGTTATCCCGCACCTGCGCGCCGGGATGGCCTTTCGCCAGGTCAGCGGCGTGCGCAGCGATTTTGTAGGCGATGACGCCGGCCTTCACATCGTCTTTATTTGGTAAACCAAGATGCTCTTTCGGCGTGACA
>DATLYA010000264.1:0-28152 GCA_035575235.1 Candidatus Methylomirabilota bacterium | reverse complement strand
ACGGCGGGTACTTGCTCTTCAACCTCGAAGACGCCCTCACCGAGTTCGGCGTCTGGAAGACCCTTAAGCGCACGCTGAAGAGCGGGCGCATCGAGATTGAGACGTATGAACCGTTTGCCCTGTTCGCCACCAGCGGGCTGAAGCCCGAGCCGATCACTATCCAGAGCAAAGTCATCGTCGTAGGCAGTCCCCTGCTTTACCACCTGCTCTATATGTTGGATGAGGAGTTTCGTGAGATCTTCAAGGTGCACGCTGACTTCCGTCCCACCATGGAACTCACGGTCCAACCTCTGCTCGCGTACGGCCAGTGGGTGGCGCAGCTGTGCCGGCAGGAAGGACTTCCGCACTGCGATCGCTCGGCGATCGAGCGGCTGGTAGAGTTTGGCGCGCGCAAGGCGGAAGATCGCCACAAGGTATCGGCCTCCTATGCGGAGATTGCCGACCTCGTGCGCGAAGCCGCCTACTGGGCGCGCCAGGACAACAGCAACCTCGTCACGGCACGCCATGTCCAGACAGCGTTGGACAAGCGTGTGTTCCGGTCCAATCGCATCGAAGAAGAAATCCGCGAGCTCATCACTCAGGGCACGATTCTCGTAGACATCGTCGGCCGCAGGGTCGGCCAGGTCAACGGGCTGTCGGTCCTGCAGATCGGGAACCACAGCTTTGGCCGCCCGTCTCGGGTCACGGCCAGTGTGGCGATGGGCCAGGCTGGCATCATCAACATCGAACGTGAAGCCCGGCTGAGCGGCTCCATCCACGACAAAGGGTTGCTGATTCTGGCGGGGTATCTCCGCAATCGCTACGGCCAGGACAAGCCGCTCACCCTTTCCGCCAGTCTCTGTTTTGAACAGTCCTACTCCGGGGTCGAAGGCGACAGCGCGTCCTCGACTGAACTCTACGCCTTGCTTTCACGGCTGGCCGAATTACCGGTACGCCAAGACCTGGCGGTGACCGGTTCAGTGAACCAGTGGGGGGAGGTGCAGGCGATCGGCGGGGTGAACGAGAAGATCGAAGGTTTCTTTGACGTCTGCCGCATCCAAGGACTGACGGGTCAGCAAGGGGTGCTGATCCCCGCCGCCAATGTGCGCCATCTGCTCTTACGCTCGGACGTCATCGACGCCGTACGGCAAGGACAATTTCATATCTACCCAATCCGCACGATTGATGAGGGGATTGAAATCTTAACCGGGGTTCGTGCTGGGACCCCTGACGAAGACGGGACGGTCAACGGGCTGGTAAGCCGTCGGTTGCGCGACCTCGCCACCGGCCTCAAAGCCTTCGCCGCGAGCAGTGAAGTGGGCGAACGCCGTCTCTCAGACAGCGATGCGGACGCGCGCGAGGCACAGTAAGCACTCTCCTGCAAGGAGAGTCCGACGCTGACGCGAACCGTCGTTATACCGCTTACGGCCTAGGCTCTTTCAGCAAGGATAACTCAAGCTCTGCAGAGCACGAGGGAGACATGGGCGACAGAGCAGTAAATACCGAGCAGAAACATAACTCAAAAGGTTTCGTGTCAGCGGTCCACGATGTTGTCTTAGACGTCGAGTTCCCGCCAGGGCAGCTCCCCGCGATCGGTCAGGCGCTGCTCATCGAGCGACCGCCCCTCCCATCGTTGACGGTTGAGGTTCATGCGCATTTGTCTGTAAATGCCGTACGCTGCATCGCGCTGGCGGCGCCAACCGGAGTCCGCCGCGGCCTCGCAGTGATAAGCACAGGAAAGCCTGTGATGGTACCCGTAGGTGACGCGACCCTGGGGCGGGTTTTTAACACGCTGGGCGAACCCATTGATGGCGGTCCGGCGCTGGCTGATGCAGAGCGGCGGTCTATTTACAGTGCTCCACCACCCCTCACTGAACAGGAAGCGGTCGCCTCTCCTTTTGTGACGGGCATCAAAGCGTTGGATCTGCTGCTCCCATTGCCGCGCGGTGGGAAAGTCGGCCTCTTCGGCGGAGCCGGTGTGGGCAAGACCGTGCTCATCATCGAATTGATGCAACGAACGGTGAAGGAACACCGGGGAGTCGCTGTCTTTGCCGGTGTAGGGGAACGCACCCGCGAGGCCAATGAACTCTACCTGCAAATGCGCGAGGCGGGGGTGCTGGGCAGCTCTGTCTTGGTGTTTGGGCAAATGAACGAGTCCCCAGGCGCCAGGCTGCGCGTGGCGTTTACCACTCTCTCGATGGCAGAGTATTTCCGGGATCGGGAGCACAAGAACGTCTTGATCTTCATCGATAACGTGTATCGTTTCGCTCAAGCAGGGATGGAGGTTAGTGCCCTGCTCGGACGTATTCCCTCTGCCGTGGGCTACCAGCCCACACTGGCGAGTGAGATCGGGGCTCTCCAGGAGCGCATCACCAATACCTCCAGAGGAGCTGTGACCAGTATCCAGGCGATCTATGTCCCTGCTGATGACATTACTGACCCTGCGACGGCCACGGCTTTTGGTCACTTAGATGCGGTTGCGGTTCTTTCCCGAGACCTCGCCAGCCAAGGGATGTATCCGGCGGTAGACCCGTTAGCCTCGTCCTCCAGGCTGCTCACACCGCGGTTCGTGAGCGCAGAACACTATGAAACCGCGCGAAAGACAAGAGAAGTGTTAGCTCGATACGAGGAGCTGCGCGATATCATTGCCATCCTGGGCATCGAAGAACTCTCTGATGAGGAACGACAGATCGCCATGCGGGCGCGGCGGTTGCAACGGTTCCTGACGCAGCCCTTGTTTGCGACCCAGCAGTTTACCGACATCCCAGGCACATTCGTTCCGCTGGAAGCAACCATCACAGGCTTCAGGCAAATTGTGGCCGGTGCGCACGACGATATTCCAGAACAGGCGTTCTACATGGTCGGCTCCATAGAGCAAGCCTTGGCAAAAGCTAAGACCTTGCGCCAACAGGAGACGGAGAACAACCACACGTGAAGACATTACACCTGACGGTCTTAACACCGCAAGCCACGGTTTTTGCTGCTGCGGTCGATGCGGTCATTGTGCCCATCCCCGACGGCTGGCTCGGTGTGCTCCCAGGGCATGCTCCCTTTCAGTCTCGCCTCATGCGCGGAGAGGTTCTCTTTCGCACCGCTGGCAAGGAACGGGTCCTTGCCACCCTGGGAGGGATCCTCGCCGTGGACGGGGACACCGTGACTATTCTCACCGGTGTGGCCGCGCTCGATCGCACTATGGAAATGTTGGAGCGAGAGATCAGTGAAGAAGCTCAGCGACTCGCCACCCTTGAGCAAGAGGCGGAAAAGCACTTCAACCGGGTATACCGGCAAATGGCCCGTACCTTCAACCACCAGCGAAGGCGGCACTCCTGAGGAACAACATGCCCGGCACGCCTCCTTCTGGCAAGCGATGGCCTATCTGACCTCTTTGGGATGGCTGATCGCGCTGCCCATTGGTCTGAGCATAGTTCTGGGGCGCTATCTCGACGATCGCCTCAAATCGGAGCACTGTTGGACCTTGACGCTGCTAGGGGTCGGCATAGGCCTCGCTGCGCTCGAAGTCTTTTTGGCGGGGCGACGCACCTTATGGAGGAAACCCCATGAGTAGGTTCCTCCTCGTAAGCGCGTTAGTAGGCGGATTCAGCCTCGTCCACTTCCTGGTCTTCCGTCGCATGGTAGACTCTTTGCTGTCAGACTCAGGGTCTTTCCCTGTGTTTCTCCTGTCAACGACAGGGTTACGCTTGGGTGTAGCCAGTGCCGTGCTTCTGGTGGTGCTGGACGGAGGAATCAGCGCTGCTCTCGCCGCGATCGCTGGGTTGTGGTGCATGCGGACGGTGGTTCTGGTCTTCACTCTTTTACAGAAGGCGTTGTAGGGCATGGAACTGGAACCTGGTGTCGTCTTCTTTCTGTTTGGACTGCCTGTAACGACCACCGTGGTCACGACGTGGGGTCTCGTGGTGACCCTTTCCGTGGTGGCGGTGTTCGCGGGCCGTCAGATCCAAACACATCCCTCTCGCTGGCAAGCCATTGCGCAATATGGACTGCAGACCTTGCAAGGCATGCTCGCAGAGGTCACGGGCGGGAGTGGAGAACAGTACCTTCCGCTCGTCGCCACGCTGGCGATTTTCATCTTGCTGGCGAACTTGATGAGTGTGTTGCCGTTTGTTGAGGCGCCTACAGCTGACATCAACACCCCCTTCGCGCTGGCAACGATCGTCTTTTTCTCCGTTCACTATTATGGCGTTCGCGAGCTCGGCGGCTGGGGGTATCTGGAGAAGTTCGCCCAGCCAGTAGTCGTCCTCTTGCCCATCAACATCCTGGGCCATATCACCCGCACCCTGTCCCTTGCCATTCGCCTGTTTGGCAACATGATCTCACACCAGATTATCGTCGCCATTCTGCTCGTGATCTTGCCCCTTGTTGTTCCCGTGCTGCTGGAACTCTTCGGGTTGTTTGTGGGCATTCTCCAGGCTTACATTTTCACGATTCTCACCATTGTTTACATCGGCGGAGCCGTGCGCGCAGGAGGAGAACTGTAAATGATGACATCAGGATGGTTCTATATTATTGTTGCCGTCACCGCAGGGCTTACCATCGGCATTGGCGTGGTGTTGCCAGCCGTCGCCCAGACCCGCGCCGCGTCACGCGCGCTCGAAGCCCTCGCCCGCCAGCCCGACGAGTCTACGATTATCAGCCGCAACCTCTACATCGGACTGGCCATGATTGAGTCGCAGGCATTATACGTGCTTATCGTCGCGCTCATTCTCCTCTTTGCTAACCCGCTCGCCAATCGAGTACAGGAAGCGCTCATGAAAGGTGATGTCGCCCTCTGGTTCCTTGTGGGCTCAGCCGTGGTGGCGGCGGTGACGATTACCATTGGCACGATGGCGAGTTCGCTTGGACAGGGGCGGGTCACCGGCACCGCTCTGGAGGCCATTGCCGAGCAACCGGCGGCGCGCTACCCGATCTCCACCACGCTCTTCATCAGCCTGGCGCTGCTCGAATCCTTGGCGCTCTACGCCCTGATCGTTGCCTTGATCCTGTTGTTCGCCAACCCCTTGGTGGAGCGGGCACTACAGGGATAAGGAGAGGACATGCTCCGATTCCAGTTGTCCACGTTCATTTTTCAGTTGCTCAATTTCTTCATCCTCCTGGCTGTGCTGACCCGGTTTTTCTACCGCCCGCTGCAGCAGGTGATGAAACGGCAGGAGGAGGAGATCGCTGCGCGCTTGCGTGAGGCCGAAGAACGCGCCCAGAAAGCAGATGCCGAACGTATACAGCTGGCCGAAGCCACCCAGCGTCTGCAAGCCGAAGCCGAAGCGGTCTTAGCGAACGCCAAGGCGGAAGCAGCACGCACGAGAGAACAGGTGCTCGAGCAAGCGCGGCGGGATGCAGACCGCTATGTGGAGGAAGCAAAACAACGGGTGAGGGAGATGGAACGAGTGGCACGGCAGCGTCTAGAAATAGACCTGCGCCGTACGGCAGTGACCATGGCGGAGACCCTCATTCATGCAGCCGCAGGTCCGTCTCTTCACCATGCCTTGATCGAGAAGTTAGTGGGAGAAGGGTTGCGTCTCGATGGTGATCAAGGGAATTTACTCCGCCGCGCTTATGCACACGCGAACGGGAGGGTGACGATCGAAGTCGCGTATCCTCCCACGCCAGGCCTGGAGGAACGCTTTCGTCAGGTCCTGGCTGCGGCCCTCGGGACAGAGAACACCGGGGTGGACGTAACCCTGCGGACAGAACCGTCGCTGATCGCCGGAGCGCGCCTGCTCATCGGGACCCTCGTCATCGACTTGAGCCTGCATCGCACCCTGACTGAGTTGAGCCAGCCACAGCAGGCTGGTGAGGAGCCAAGGTAAACAATGGCGTGGAAAGACGACCTCGAAGAGACGCTTGCCCGCCTCGAACAGCAAACCCGTCGGGTGCAGTTCCGCCCGCAGGTGGAGGACCTTGGCCGTGTGCAGCGGGTCGGCGATGGGGTCGCGCTAATCACGGGGCTCGATGGAGCAATAATTGACGAAGTGGTAGTGTTCGCCAATGGCGTGAAGGGGCAGGTCTTTGACCTGGACCGAGAGACTGTCGGCTGCATGCTCTACGGACCAGAAGAAGGAATTCAGGCCGATACCCCCGTCTTTCGCACCGGCCGTCCTGCCCTGATGCCGGTGGGAGAAGCGCTGCTCGGACGAGTCGTCGATGCCCTGGGACAGCCGCGTGATGGCCTTGGTTCCATCCGGGCGACAGAAGAGCGGCCTGTCGAGCAGGAGGCCCCGGGACCGCTGCAGCGGCAACCGATCCGTGAGCCGTTGTTGACCGGCATCAGGGTGGTGGACGCGGCCATTCCGATCGGCCGCGGGCAGCGAGAGCTGATTCTGGGAGATCGCGGCACTGGGAAAACCAGCATTGCCCTGGATACCATCATCAATCAGCGCGACAGCGGCGTGGTCTGCATCTATGTGAGCATTGGCAAGAAACGCTCGTCCGTGGTCGAGGTGCTCGAGGAGTTGCGCCGTCACGATGCGCTCAACCACACTACACTCATTGTCGCCGACGCTGGCGAACCGGCCGCGCTGCAGTATCTGGCGCCCTACGCTGGCTGTACCCTAGCCGAATGGTTCGCCTATCAGGGGCGACACGCACTCGTCGTATACGATGATCTCACACGCCATGCAGATGCGTACCGGGATCTGTCGTTGATTTTGCGCCGTCCGCCTGGTCGGGAGGCCTATCCAGGAGATATTTTCTCTGTGCACGCCAAGCTCATGGAGCGGGCGTTCAAACTCAGTGAACCGCTTGGTGGTGGTTCCGTCACTGCCCTCCCCATCATAGAGACGCAGCGCGGCAACATTGCCGGCTTCATTCCGACGAACTTGATCTCCATGACGGATGGGCAACTCTACCTCGATACGTCGCTGTTCGCGCAGGGACAGCTCCCTGCTATCGACGTCGGCAAATCCGTTTCCCGAGTAGGGCGCGACGCGCAGCCGGGCACGATGCGGGATGCGGCCGCGAATCTGCGCCTAGAAATCGCCCAGTATGAAGAAGTCAAAGGGTTCGCCCGGTTTGGCGCCATTCTGGATGATGCCACGAAACGACAGATCGCCAGAGGGGAACGGCTCGTCCATGTCTTGGCCCAGGAAGAACGACACGTGGTCTCACTGCCAGTGCAGGTTGCAGAGCTCTGGGCCATGAAGACTGGGCTTCTGGATGACGTAGCACCGACAGAGATCGCCGCCTTTGAACAGCGTTTGCAGGCACTGGCTCGGAATTTTGCCCACCTGGAGCCGCAGATGCGCTCGGCGTCCACTATTGACGAAGAGATGGCGCACGAACTCCTCCGCTGGGTAAAGCAGGCGAAGACCACACGCTAAAAAGAGTCAGACGAGATGGAAAATCTGGAGGCGCTGGCTGCGCATTGTCGAACCATTGAGCGACTGATCTCACTGCTTGATGCCATCCGCTCGGTCGCCAAGATCGCGTGGCGTCGCGCCGAGCAGGGGTTTGACCCGCTCAGACAGTACAGTGACCGTCTGCAACAATTGTTCAGAGAGACGCTGCTCGGTCTTGCTCCCGAGCAGCGCCAGGCGTTGCTGCATGCAGAAGCAGAGGGGCAGCCGATTGCTCTGCTCTTCGTCACGGCAGAACGCGGATTGTGTGGCCCCTTCACCGATCATCTCGTGGCTCAGGGTCTACAACACGCCCGCAAACTCTCGACCCAAGGCCAGACGGTGCGACTCCTCTGCTTAGGCAGCCGCGGACGGCGATTGCTCGAAGCTGCGGGCCACCAGCTGCTCTATGCCAAGCCGCTGCCTTCTCTGGCCGTCCCCACCTATGTGGATATTGAAGAGATAGCCTTGGATCTGCTGGACCTCTGTGAGCAGCGCGCCTTCGGCCGGTTGCTGGTGGTGCATAACGCGCCAGTCCGGCGGTTTCAATATGGCGCAACCGTGAGAAGGTTGCTCCCCCCAGACCTTGCCATGCCAGAACGCCCCCTGCGAGCGCGGATCGTAGTCAAACCAGCGGACGACATGCCAGCGTTGCTCACGCATCTGCTGACGGAACATTGCCTCCTCGGACTCTACGAAGCGGTGATCGCATCGGCAATAAGTGAGCAGCTGGCCCGGATGTACACGATGCGCCTCGCGACTGAGAATGCGCGCAAGCTCTTGGACAAGTTGACGTTTGACTATAACCTGACCCGGAGTTATGCGGTAACCAACTCTTTACTGGAGATTGTGGCCGGATACACAGCGACCACAGAGCAGTGATCGTCCGAAAGCTCAGACCAAGCCAAGCTGGATGGCTTACGACCTGCAACGGCACGGACTGTTTTGACAATCCGGGGCACGCCTGCTCACTCCCAATTTTCACTGCCGCCCAGCTGCGGCCACAATTGCAAGCCAAGCACTTGCCCCGGGATCCGCATGGGGGGACGCCGACCCGGAGTGCCGCTGAAGTGCTGACGATCTTGGTCTGGGGCGCGTAGCGGGGCCTCACCGACAAGGCCAAAGGGTATTTTCATCTCCAGACGTATCATCGCCGGGAGTTTCCGACGCTCGGGGCCTACCGCAAATTCGTCGAGGCCACGAATCGGTATAGCATGGAACTGCGAGGGCTCTTGGCCTTGGTGCGCCATCGCAACCGCCAAGCCCAAGGAGCATATCCCCTCGTGCGGCAAGACTCCACAGCCACTGCGGTGTGTTATGTCGCGCGGGAGCGTCAGGACGCCGCCAACAATGTTGCGAACTTTGCTTCTCTGGCCGCTGTCCAGACAGGTCAGGACCAACCCGAAACACCACGGTCACTTCCTGTTTATCAATCTCTACACGCCGAACCAACGCCCGAACAATCTCACGCTTGGTTTCCCAATCTGCTGTGGCGAGATTTCGTTGCACCTTCGTCACAAACTCCTCTAATTGGCCAATCAGTAGTCGCAGTTCACGGTGCTGGACCGCCTCATCGGCCAACTGTTGTAATTGGTCTTCCAAAATGGTCACTCGCTGTTTCATCCGTTTGATCCGGGGTTCAAACTCTCCCTTTTCAATCAAGCCTTCGGCATAGCCGTCGATCAATCGCGCCATCCCCCGCTGGAGCTTGCTGATCTGCCCTCGCAAACTCTCCGGTGTTTCCCACTTCGCACCCCGGGGACGAGCGTGACCACGTCGGTGGTATTCTCGTTCGAGTCGTTGGGGATCTTGCAGCAACTGACACACTTCGTGCCAGACCGCAAGCTCAACGAGATCTGTCCGTATCTGCGTATTAGCACACACACGCTGGCCACCAAACCGATAGCCATCCATTCCGACACATCGATAATAGGCATACGCTCGGGGACGGTGTTTGCGGGTACTGGGACTGAGGGGTTTCCCATAATAGGCATAGCCACACACTTTGCACCCGAGTAACCCTTGCAACAAGTAGCGCGCCCCACGCTGACTTTGCCGAGCGCGACGACGATTCTCAGCCAGTTGTTCCTGCACGGCGTCGTAGAGCGCTTCCTCTATAAGAGGCGGCACCGGAATGAAGACCCACTGTTCACGCGGCACGGCATAATCGGAAACGGCGCGTCGGGGTTGTAATGACCCATTGCGTTGGGCGCGTAACCGGGGACGTAAGGGACCGGTCCGGGTTTTCCCAAATGCAGCGGCGCCTTTATAGGCCGGATTTTTCAAGATCCCCCAGACCACACTCCGATCCCACTGCGTGCGACCGGTGCGGGTGCGTTCTTCCGCGCGCTGCAAACGGCGACAGACTTCACCAATACTGAGCCGGTCCTGCCCAATCCAGGTAAACACTTGTCTCACGATTCGGGCTTCTTCCTCTATAATGTCATAGCGCGCACTTCCTCCCCCTTGGTGTTTGCTCACATACCGATAGCCATAGGGGGCTCCACTCATCACTGTGACATTGCCCACGTGGGCAGCATGCCGCTTCCCGCGTCGACTACGCTCTAAAATCTTGGCTCGTTCATATTCGGCGACCACCCCTTGCACTTGTAAGAGGAGTTCATCTTCAGGACTGTGGCTTAACTCCCGATTGAGAAACACTACCTCTATTCCCATGCGCTGGAACTCATCGATTAAGAGGACCTGATACGCATACTTCCGTGCTAAGCGATCAGGGGAATGAACGTAGAGGCGCTCAACTCCACCATTGGCACAGAGATCACGTAAGCGTTCTAAGCCTGGACGGACCAATGTCGCTCCACTGTCCCCCTCATCAATAAACTCACACTCAGGGAGTACCATACACTCATCCGCAGTCACGCGAGCACGCAAAGCGGCCACTTGACTGTCAATTGTCTGGGCTTGGGCTTGTTGGTCTGAGGACACACGGGCATACAGGGCTACAGCAAGATTCTTCATGATCGTCTCCTTTCTCTAGGTTGTTTATCGATACTGTCGGGAAACGAAGTACGCGTTGGCTGCGCAGAGACGGGACGACGGAGGATCGGCACGAGGTGTTCATAGGCGTGGGCCAGACACTCCGCCGCTACGTGACTGGGTTCAAACCTCCTCTTCACTTCGAGAGACCTCACTTGTGGTTTTCCTGATTTTCGCACGAGCGCCTCCTGCATGGATCGTCTGAGGATGGTGCTCCTCAGTATCGGTTTGCAGAGGGGCTCCGCGAAAGCCCTGCCCGTAGGTCGGGCGCAACTGCTCGCGTGTGAGACGGATGAAGAATTCTAAGGGACGTTTAGCAATATTGTTGGCGGCGTCAGCACCGTCCCTTTCGGCAGTAGGCACGTAAGTCCAAGCACGGCATGGGCTGGTGGGATAGCTTCAAGCTCCACGTCCCGTGCGACGAAGCCGGGCGGCTCTGAGGTGTTGATTGGTCCACCGCTACCGTCGATAATCGCCAGCTCCTCGCCCCCCTCACTCGCAGGATGAAAACTGGGATGGTCGTCGCGATGGCGGCTATCTCTCGCAGGCCAAGGCCAAGGAGGTGGCGGAGTGGGGCGTGTATTGACTGAACGCGACCCGCAAGAATATGCGCCCATGGCTAGCCAGTTTCAGTTGGCCGGTCTGCAGTTGCGCTATCGAGCAGAGTTACTCGTCGCACTTATAGGATGCGGAATGCTACGGCGGGATGGGGTCGAAGTTGTCCGGCGGGTCGGGCGCCATCCTCAACTGAGGACCAATTTGCTCGGCACCTTTGAAGTCGGGCTGCCACCACATAGCCTTGGCTCACCCGTGCGCGACGCACTGGTGGCAGGTGCTGCTTTTATCGTGGGTTCAGTGATTCCGCTTCTCCCCTTTCTCGTGTTTCAAGTCCAGCCCAGCCTTATAGTGACGATCATCCTGGCTTCACCGGCACTCTTTGTGCCGGGGGCGCTGACTACGTGGCTCTCCGAACGGCGACTCCTGGTAGGCGGCTTAGAAGTCATGCTGATGGGCAGGACAGTCAGTGTGATCGGCTACCTCCTCGGCCGATTGGCCTTCACTGTGTTCGGCTTCTCTCTCTGCCCCCTAAGACTTGATCACTGAGATGTGTGCGCGAATACGTAACTCATATCTCGTTCCTAATGAAATTTGACAGGCAAGCCAGAGCGTGATTACCGATTTTGATCGGCAAAATTCATTAGCTAAGAAGAGAAGCCTGAGGCTGAGAGCGACACAAACGCAGAGAGGGAAAAACGTGGCGTTATAGAAAATGCCGAACTCCTAGGCTTTCTGCTGGTGGGGCGTCAGGCCCATAAGATCATCCCGGCTCCAGTACAATCCAACGGCTGCACTCACCGCCGAAAGCACACCCACGATCACAGCATTCCAGTAGGCCGCGGGTACGTCGGCAAAGCCCAGGGTGTAGGGCGAGAACAGCAACCAGAGCCCCAAAATAAGAAAGAGGATGTAGCCGTACAGTAGCTTCATGCCTACTCACCTCCTTTCCTGCACTGTTCTTCTGTTTGTGTTGCCCTCCAGAGACTGCAAACGTGCACTCACCTGGGACCAAGCGCCCCGTGCGAGGGAGGCCACTCCCTCTGCGCCGGGTGCTCGTCTCAGGAGGCGGAGTCGCGCTTAGGCCGCCAGTTGCCGAGGCGCCTCTTCACTGACAGTCTGGACAGGAATCCGCTTGGCGACCAGCGACTCCGGCAGGGGCACAGCGATCTCCAGCACCCCGTTGTGGTACGTGGCCTGGATATCCTCTGCCTTCACCCCCTCAGGCAGCAGGAAGGTGCGCGCAAAGCGGCCATAGCGGACCTCGCGGTGGAAGTAGCTTCCGTTCTGTGTCTCCTGCTCCGCCTTGCGCTCGCCCTTAAGGGTGAGTTGACGCCCCTCAACCACGATCTCGACATCCTTGGGGTCGACGCCTGGGAGATCGGCTTTGAGGTGGAGGGTCTTCTCATCGACATAACTCTCCATCACGGGGGAGTACCCGGTCCACATCGGGGCCTCAAAGGTCCCAGCCCACTCCCGGCCGTCGAAGACGCGGTTGAAGAACGCCTCCATGTCATGGCGGAGAGAATCCAGGAGGCTGACGGGATTCCGCCACAGCATGAGTTCATTCCTCAGCATCCTCTGTCACCTCCTTTCGAATGGGTGTCGATTCGCTTTCCGAGGCAATAGATAAACAGCACACGTGGTGTGTCAAGGGGCAAAGGGCGGTGTCACATGTGTGATCTTTCTTGCACGGGAAACCCTGCACGGCAGGGGAGCAAAGACTTGACAGGTGAGCGAGCGAGCATACCTTTCTTCTTGTCACGTAGTTCCCAACACATTCTGTTTGACAGGAGGAGTGAACCATGCGTGGAACACGACAACGTCACGGGACGCTCTTTCTGCTGTCCCGTATCTTCTTAGCCGTGGTCATACTTGTCGGGGTTATGACCAACACGGCAGCCGCCACACCGCCAGATGTCATGACCATCGTGGACCAGCTACAAACCGTCTTCGCACCCGTGCGGCCGAGCCTGCGTCAGATGGTGATTACCGTCAGGAACGACGAAGGCGATGAACAGGTGCGCTGGGTCGCCGGCGTCGCACGCAAGCAGCTCTCAGACGGCCCGCGCACCCTGATTGTCCTGCTGGAACCGGAGGGTCTGCAAAACAACGCCCTGTTAATCGGACACCGTGGCGATGGAGAAGCGACCATGTGGCTCTCTGCGCCGGCGCCCCAGCGCGTGCGCGGCATCACTCCCGTTGATGCCTACGAACGCTTCCTGCGCACGGACTTTACCTATTCTGACCTGGGTCTGGCTCCCCGTCGGAGCGCGTATCGCTTTCTCGGTGTAGAACAGCGCAACGGCGTGCACGCCTATAAGCTTGAGGAGGCTCCCCAGGACCAGGGCTATTACTCGCGGATCCTGACCTGGGTAACGACGGATTCACTGCTGCCACTGCGGCGCGAGTACTACGATCGCGCTGGACAGCTGTGGAAAACCGAAGTCTTTGAGCAAGTAACGGTGATCGATGGGGTCCCGACCCCGCTGCAGGTTCGCATGCATGACCGGCAACAGGGCACGACGACTGAACTGCAAGTGAGCGAGATCCGCTTCGATGTCGACTTGCCGGACGCTCTCTTTCAGCCGCAACGGCTGCACGAGGCGGCGACGTCTCCCCTGTGGCAAGCCTACCGCACCCGCGTAGCGCAGAGCACGGCGGCGGCTCATATGACAACTACCCAATGATCAGACGGAGGAGGCGCAGCTTGGCGCCTTCCCGCTCCATTGGAGAGTGTGGTCGGGAGAACAATTGTTACGAGCACAGGGCGAGTCAGTCGTCCTGCGCCGGCATATGCCGCCGCTGCCGCGTTTCTGCTATCCTTAAATGTGGACGAGCGGCAGGGCAAACAAGAACGAGTCATAAGGGAGTATCCCCATGGCGACTGCTTCGACTGATGAAACGCTGGAGGCTCTGATTGATATGACCCTGGCGGACACCTTTCCCGCCAGTGATCCGCCCTGTTGGACTTTAGGCCGTGAACCTCACCCACGTTCACAGATTACTGCACCTACCATGAAGGCAGGACAAGCGCACGTGCTCACGGGGCAGGACCGACGCTAGCGGTTTCTCGGATGATGGCTGCGGGCTTCCTTCGCTACAGTTCTCACTGCAGTGTTGTGGAGAAGAGCACTTGCAGAGCAGCTCTGCACCATGCTTGGCATTATCCAACTGCCTTGGCGCCGAGCAGCTCTGCACCATGCAGCCACACACACCTTAGCGCCCGAGGCTATCAACTACCCGCAGGAGTTCCGTTACATACTCGTCTGGCAGGCCGCTCGTGGCATCGCAAACCTCCGCGATAGCTGCCGTCGTCATCAAGGTGCTCAGCGCCGGTGGCGGCGCTATCTTACCGCTGTGGACAAACTTCTCTACACGCTCGATACACCGCGCAGCCAGGATGACAAAGGCACGGTACTGCGCCCCGTACTCCGGATGTCCGCCTCTGGTTTTGAGCAAAGAGAGGGCGAGGCGGCACACGTCTCGTATGGCAGGTTCTTCGTGTAGGAACTCGGTAGGGCTGCTAGGAAGCAACCAGAGCACTTCCCACACCCCGGGCATTGAAGTGGGACGCAGTTGCCACTCTGCCAACAGACGATCTGCAGCGGTGATCGTCTGGACGAGCTCCTCAGACAAAAGAATCCGCGGGCCCTTGAGGCCCAAGCCGTGTTCCAGCATGACGGCTTCCACGACTGGCTCGCCCACCAGGTTGGCCGGCTCGTTACTGGTGAGGAAAATGCCCTTCACATGATGGATCTCGCCACAGGCGAGCGCCCCCCGGACAAGCACGGGCTCAGCTCGCGTGACGTTCAGACGCACCAGATTGAAGACGAGTTCCCTGGCTTGCTTCAGGGCGAACACAGGGTCCGGGTGTGTCAGAAAGACGCTGTCACTCAGGGAGTAGCGATGACTCCATTGCTGCGTCTGCTGCACCATGGTTGGTCTTTGTAAGAGTTCCGTCAACGTGCCAAAGACGTCGAGTGCTGCCCCCGCTGTTCCGCTCGCGAGATGACGAAACCCGAGGACATCGAAATAGAAGACGGTCTCATATCCCATGGCGTGAGCCTTTCATCAGGTGTTCCGGACCAATCACGTAGAGGTGTCACTAACTCAAACCATATGAGATTGGCACAGTCCCTGACAGAAATTCCCCCGCGCTTCGTGCTTCTCCCCCTTTGAAAAAGGGGGGATAGGGGGGATTTATCCTCGTTCAGTTATGACGTGTACGAGGGAATTGAATACCTTGGGTTCGCCTCCTGCACGCGCCTCTCCGGAGTGTTTAGCCTATGCGCGCGGTTGACGCGTCAAACAATTCTTGACGCAAGCGATCCTGAAGGGTCGTAATGACGGCGCGAATTTTCTGCGGGGGTTTGCCAGTGATCATGGCAATGTCGTCCGGTTCAAAGCCTTCGACAAAGTACAGTTCAAACACCTCCCGTTCTTGCTGCGGCCACGTCTGAATTGCCTGCTGGAGATGCTCAAGGAGCTCTTTTGCCGTCACTGTCTGCTCTGGGGAGTCAGTCGCCGCCTCAGGCTCCAGTTCTGCTGGCTCCGCCTCAGGCGGTTCAAGAGCTGCCTGCACGAACGTCAGCGGCTGTTCGAAGTCGCCCGCCAGAGCGGCGGCATTGTTCGCAACGACAGAGGAGTCCTCTCCTCGGACTTCCTCGGCGGCCTGTCGGCGAATGCGGCGGCGTCGCCGGCGCAGCTCCTCGTGGATCAGGTGATAAATCCACACCAACCAGCCCATCATCTCAGGTTTCTGTTGCGGAGCAGCCAGGACGTGCAGAGCGACTTCATCGACGACGCTGCGGGGGTCGATCGCGCCCTGCGGCAACTCGCCAGACAACTCGTCATGGCGCACGTGACGCTGGACATGGTGGAGCAAACGACCATACTGTTGTTGCAAGAAGGTTGACACGATATCGCGCAACGTTTGTGGCCCAACGCCGGCCGCCAGAGGCGCAGGGGCGAAGCCCACGGCCTTCGCCTGGCGTAGTTGCGCACGGGATTGTTTCCGTTTCCAGAGCGGTGACTGCGCCAGCCGCGCTTTGAGGGACTGCACTTCGCGCTGGAGGACGGCAAGCGCACGCGTCACCGCAGAGAACAGATCAGGAGCGGTTTTCTCGCCATGTACGATATGCGAGGGAACACGCAGCGTCAGGGCCGCCCGAAAGCGCGGCGGTCTCAAGAGCCGTTCCACCACAATCTGTAAGTGCACGGCGTCAGGAGGAAACCCCTGCAGCAGGCGTGCTAGAGGAGCGAGTTTCCGCCGCAACTGTTGCTGCGCCGCTGCAGTCAGCTCAGCGTCCTTCAGGACAATGTTCCAGGGAAAGCAGGTCGTTTCCGCCGTCATCGGGATCTTCCGTTTTGTGTTGGGTCCACCAGGTCATTCGTACGGTTATTGCGTGACTCTGGACAACGGCATTCATCCTTCAGCGCGGGGAAGGAGTTTGCCGCTGGGCCGCCGGCGTCTGGCGTGGTGTCGGCAAATACTCGACCGCAGGCGTCCGTCGTACCGGCTGCGGAAAGAGCTGCATGAGGTGCAGCACTTCAGGCGGCATCTCGGTGCTGACTGGTAACCCCAGCTCACGGGCTTTTTGCCAGGTAATGGGGTGATCGTGCGTCCATGTGCCCTCGGACAACAGCCGTGCGAGCTGTTCGGCCTTGTCAGCCGGATAGCGGTCGTTGAGCAAATCTCCGACTGACTCGCGCATCTGAGCGATCGCCTTACGCGCCTGATCGGCCAGGATGAGCGTTTGATCCTCAATCTCGGCGATGGGCTTTTTCTCCAGCACCGACAGAATCGAGGCCGCCGGGTATTGTCCCAACTGCGGATCGACCGGCCCTAAGACCGAATGCGTACACATGACGATCTCGTCCGCCGCCAGCGCAATCAACGTGCCTCCCGACATCGCGTAGTGGGGGACAAAGGCCGTCACTTTGCCCTTATGATCGCGCAGCGCGCGAGCGATTTGTAGCGACGCCAAAGCCAGTCCGCCGGGCGTGTGCAGAATCAAATCGAGCGGCAGCTCGGGATCCGTTAATTGAATCGCGTGCAGCACCTCTTCAGAATCATTCACATCAATGTAGCGGAAGACCGGAAAGCCGAGAAAACTCATCGTTTCCTGGCGATGCACGAGGAGGATGACCCGTGAGCCGCGGCGCTGCTCCAGGCGAGCGATCATGCGGTAGCGAGCGGACTCTAACAGTTTTTGCTTCAGGATCGGTTGCAGCGCCGACACCATGAAAAATACCCAGAAGAGATCCATCAGTCCCATAGGTTTTTCCCCTCCTCCTTTCACCAACGCATGAACGCCCGTTCGAGGCCGTACTCATCATCTTGCCAGGGGCGCTCGGACTTGACAAACGCTCTCCACACCACCGCGCCGGTGAGAAACCCGCCGATGTGCGCCCACCAGGCGATGCCGCCAACCTGCTCCGGTCCTGCCAAAGAGAACACGCCGCTCAGAAACTGACTGTAGAACCACAGGCCAAGATAGAGGACCGCCGGCATTTCAAAGAAGAAGGGGTAAAAGAAGATCGGCAACAGCAAAATGATCCGTGACCGCGGGTAGAGGACCAGATAGGCGCCCATCACTCCGGCAATCGCCCCTGAAGCCCCCACCGTCGGTACGGTCGAATCCAGATTGGTCCAATAATGGACCAGACTGGCGGCCAGCCCGCAGCAGAGATAGAAGATGAGGAAGCGCCCGGGTCCCATGCGATCTTCCACATTGTCGCCAAAAATCCACAGCGTCCACATGTTGCCCAGGAAATGCAGCCAGCCGCCATGCAGAAACATACAGGTGAGAAACGGCCAGTAATCGTCAAGCGGCAAACCGATCAACCAGGCCCAGAGTGGATGAGAATAGCGCGCCGGGACGAGACCGAAGAGATAAAAAAATTGCGCTAACTGAGTCTCGGTCAGTTGCAATTCACCAAAGAAGACCACGGCGTTGACGAGGATGAGCGTCCACGTCATTAGCGGTGGGGTGTGACTGGGAATCGTGTCCTTCACGGGAAACATCGGCTTTCAGCAGTATCCTTCCACTCGTTTTCCTCACTGCAAGCGCAGGCGAACAAGTATCACTCTCTGTGCATCCCTTCTTTTTTGTTCCGTGTGATATCTGCGGCGTGATTGAAATTGCGCCTCTGCCGCTGCCGGCGTTGTCCCTGCCAGCGTAAGGCTTCGTCTAAATCAGACCACACACTATTCGTACTCCGCACTGGGAGTGTGGTTTATGGTGGCGCAGCCATCCTGGCTGCGCACACAGGCCGGAGGCCTGTGCCACCAAAACTTTCTGTCCGGCACTGTACCAATCTCATGTGGTTCGATTTAGCTGTCCTTCCTCGGCCGTCTGGGCGCGGATCCCTGCATACCGCAAGATGGCGCCTAGCGTGAGGATGAATCCACACAACACGAGTAATTGTTGCCAGTTCACTTCGAGAGGTCCTTTGAGAATCACCTCGCGCAGCGAACTGACGATCCCGACTTCCACCATCGTGCTGACTGATACATGGTGATGCTCAAGATAAATGAGCAACAAACGAAACAATTCCATCAACACCAGGATAAAGAGGATGTCGCTCATTGCTCTTGAGAAGTCCAGCCCGGATTGCAGCCCGTACCCAAGGTGCGCCAGTTTGATGAGCATCACCGCAAACAGGACCAGACACAGACCAAGCACGATGATGTCCTGCGTCCACTCCAAATATACGCGCAACAGAGGATGAGTGGAGCGCGCCCTTCCCGTCTTTGCTGGGGGAGGAGCTACGGAGCCTTCTGCATCCTGCGTGAACAACGGAGACTTCATGAATGACTCCGGCTACGATCTCACAAGCAAGAAAGCGTGATCGTCTTCGCACGGTGCAGGCCATCACGCCGCCTCGGCCACAGGCGAGGCCGCAAACGTCAGTTCCCGGCCGTTGTAGTCCACGACCACCCGCGCGTGTTCAGTCACCTCTCCTGCCAGCAGCTTGCGCCCCAAGGTCGTTTCGATTTCCCGCTGCAAGAGCCGCTTGAGCGGGCGCGCGCCGTAGCTCGGGTCGTACCCGGTCACCGCCAGATACTCTCGCGCACGCTCGGTGAGTTCGAGCTCAATGTGACGCTCGGCCAGGCGCTGACGCAGGCGCTCCAACTGAATGTCCACAATCTGCTTGAGATGCTCGCGGCTGAGGCTGTGGAACACCACGATCTCATCCACGCGATTGAGGAATTCCGGGCGGAACTGTTGTCGCAGCGCTTCTAAGACCTCAGCTTTCATCCGCTCATACGCGACAAGGTCATCCCCGCCCCGGTAGTTGAGGATCAGGTGACTGCCTACGTTCGAGGTCATAATCACCACCGTGTTCTTAAAGTCTACCGTGCGGCCATGGCCGTCGGTGAGGCGGCCGTCGTCTAAGATCTGCAACAGGACGTTGAACACGTCATAATGCGCCTTCTCAATCTCGTCAAAGAGAATCACCGAGTAGGGACGGCGGCGCACCGCTTCGGTCAGTTGCCCGCCTTCTTCATAGCCGACGTAGCCCGGAGGCGCGCCGATCAAACGAGCCACGGTATGCTTCTCCATGTACTCGGACATGTCGAGTCGCACCATGTTGTTCTCATCATCAAACAAGAACTCCGCCAGCGCCCGCGCCAGCTCAGTCTTTCCTACGCCTGTGGGACCGAGGAAGATAAACGAACCGATGGGACGGTTGGGATCTTTGAGCCCGGAGCGGGCGCGGATCACGGCGTCCGCTACTGCCTGCACGGCTTCCTCTTGCCCGATGACGCGCTTGTGCAGGTGATCGGCCAGCCGCAAGAGCTTGTCTTTCTCCCCTTCCAACAGCTTGGCGACGGGAATGCCAGTCCAACGGGATACAACCTCAGCAATATCGTCTTCATCGACTTCCTCCTTCAGCAGTCGAGTTTTTCCCGCCTCCCCCTGCAGCCGCGCCTCTTCGGCCGCCAACTCGCGCTCCAATTGCGCCAGTTTGCCATACTTGAGCTCCGCCACACGGTTGAGATCATATTCGCGTTGCGCCTTGTCGATCGCCACTTTGGTCTGTTCGATGTCCGCCTTGAGCTGCCGTAGCCGCCCGATCGCTTGCTTTTCCACTTCCCATTGCGCCTTGAGCCGGTCGGCTTCCGCTTTCAACTCCGCCAACTCTTTTTCCAACTTGCCCAGGCGCTCGCGTGAGGCGGGGTCGGTTTCCTTGCGCAGCGCCTCGCGTTCGATTTCCAGCTGCATGACCCGGCGCGAGACTTCATCGAGCTCGGTAGGCATGGAGTCGATCTCAGTGCGTAATTTCGCCGCCGCTTCATCCACCAGGTCAATCGCCTTGTCCGGCAGAAAACGGTCGCTGATGTAGCGGTGCGAGAGCACGGCGGCGGTGACCAACGCGGCGTCTTTGATGCGCACGCCATGATGCACCTCATAGCGCTCACGCAACCCCCGCAAGATCGAGATGGTGTCTTCTACGCTGGGCTGATCGACCAGCACCGGCTGGAAGCGCCGCTCCAGCGCGCGGTCTTTTTCGACATACTTACGGTACTCATCAAGGGTAGTGGCGCCGATGCAGTGCAGCTCACCGCGGGCCAGCATCGGCTTGAGCAGGTTAGAAGCATCCATCGCCCCTTCGGCGGCGCCGGCGCCGACCACGGTATGCAACTCATCGATAAACAGAATCACGTCACCTTCCGATTCCTGCACTTCTTTGAGCACGGCCTTGAGCCGTTCTTCAAATTCCCCGCGGAATTTCGCCCCGGCAATCAGCGCGCCCATGTCGAGGACAATGACTCGTTTATTTTTCAGACTCTCAGGCACATCCCCACGCACGATGCGCTGCGCTAAGCCTTCCACAATCGCGGTCTTGCCGACTCCAGGATCACCGATCAGCACGGGGTTATTCTTGGTGCGACGAGAGAGCACCTGAATGACACGGCGGATTTCGTCATCACGACCAATCACCGGATCGAGTTTCCCCTGCGCCGCGAGCTTGGTCAGGTCACGGCCGTAGCGCTCCAGCGCCTGATATGTCGTCTCCGGGTTCGGGTTAGTAACACGCTGATGGCCACGGACCTTCTGCAACGCCGCCATCAAGCGTTCGCGCGTGAGCCCGAGTGAGCGCAGCAGCCGCCCAGCCGCGCCTCGTTCCTCTTCCAGTATGGCCAACAGCAGATGCTCGACGCTCACATATTCGTCTTTGAGGGCCTTGGCTTCGTCTTCGGCCTGGGTGAGGAGCCGCATGAGGCGCTGGGTCACATAGACCTGCTGCGCTTCCGCCCCCGGGCCAGAGACCTGGGGCAAACGCTGCAGCTCTTGCTCCAGGCGTTCCCGCACGGCGCTCGGCGCGATGCCGGCCGCCGCGAGAAACGCCGCCGCGAGGCCTTCCCGCTCTTCCAGCAAGGCCGCCAGCAAGTGTTCGACATCGACGCCTTGATGGCGGCGCCGCGTCGCCAGAGCCTGCGCGCCCCTGAGCGCGTCTTGTGACTTCTCGGTGAAGCGATTGAGATCCATATGCGTCCCCTTTCTGTGTACAGTCTGGTAGTGAGTGAAAATTTGAGTGCAGACAGGTGCGCGTCATACTACGACGCCACCCGAATATGGACCCGCAGATAGAAGCCGTGCACCCCGAGGCCCCGGAGCGGCGCCTCGAGCCGGGCGCCATCGCCAACCTGCGGCGGGATGGTTATCCGCACGGTCTCGCTCTCGTCGAGGAAGCCTTCTCCCTGACAGGCGGTGCAGGGAAAGAGCCCCTCCTGTCCCGATCCGCCGCAGGCCTGACATGGCAGGCAACTGGGAACCGTGAGGAAGATCGTCCCGCCGCGGGCGGCTTCCTCCGGCGAGAGCAGGACATGTACGTCGATGCCCTCCCAGGGTTGTTCCATGCGGACGCGTCCTCGGGTCCACTGCCGAGCGACGTGCGCCAGGGCTGCGGTAAAAGCGGGGTGCGCGGCAATCGTGTGTCTGAGCGGCGTCACGACCTGTGGCAGGGTGGCGTGGGCCTCGGGCGGCAGGACCTGCAAGTCCGGCGACGGCAGGACGCTGCCTTCCGCATGCGACAAGCCCTGGTCATAGGAGTGGCGTCGGACGGGGTCGGCGAGCATGCGGTAGGCTTCGAGGATATCGGCGAAAAAGCGCAGTCCCCGCGGTCCGACGCGCTCCGGATGGTAGCGTTTCACCAGCGTACGGAACGCCTGCCGCAGCCCGCTCGCGCTCTCGGTACGCGGCACACCGAGAATGAGGTAGTAATTTTTGCGTATCACGTTGTGGCCTTTTTCTCGCCGCCAGGGGCGACCCTGTTATCCCCGTACCTGTACGGTAATCCGCCTGGCTTTGGCCTGGGCCGTTTTGGGCAGCGTCACGCGCAACACGCCGTGCTTGTACTTCGCTGTCGCCTTGTCGGCATCCACCTCACACGGCAGAGCGATCGCCCGGGCAAAGGCGCCGTAGCTGCGCTCGGCATAGTAATAGCCCCGCCGTCGCTCTTCAGCCTCCTGCCGTTTTTCACCCCGCAGGATGAGCCGATCGGCGGTCAGTTCAACGGTGAAGTCGTTCTCGTCCAGCCCAGGCAACTCCGCCCGGACCATGACCTCGTCGTCGGTCTCCTCGACGTCGATCAATGGACCACCACCAAAGAACGGCGCAGGCGCCGGCCATTCATCGTCTTCCTCGCCACGCCAGGGCGCCAGCCAGCGGTCCAGCATGGTGTGCATCTCGTCGCGCACCCGCTCCAATGGATCACCCCAGCGGACAGGCACACGCCGCGCCTCGTCTTGCGCCCGGTTTGCCCGGCGCGGCAGCCAGCGTGTCAGGGCGCGGTGAATATCGTCCCGTAATCGCACAAGGGCGCGTTTCCAGCTGTCAGGAATCACCTGGGCCATACTGAGCACCTCCTCTGACGGAGCGGCGCGCCGCCGCCCCGGTGTCTGGATACCGGATTTAGCTCACCTGCACGGGAATCTGCCGTGGCTTGGCCCTCTCGGTCTTGGGCAGATGCAACGTCAATACACCGTGTTTGAGATCGGCAGACACCTTCCCTTGATCGATCTGTTCACTCAGCTCAAACTGCCGAAAAAAGTTAACCAGTTCATATTCCCGATAGGTCGGCTCATCGGCACGTGCAGGTTTCGCTTTCCCGGTGATGGTGAGAATATTATCTTCCAGCCGAACGTCGAGATCCTGTGGCGCCACTCCCGGCAGATCGGCCAGCAGCACCAGGCCATCGGCAGTCTCATAAATATCCACCGGCGGTGAGACATAGCGTTCCTGTGCCCGCGTCCGCTCACGCTCAGTGACGGCGGTTTGTCCGCTACTAGTGGTTGCGACGGTTTTTTCTGCCATATCCTGCTTCCTCCTTTCTCTTGGGTTCGGATCAGGCCACCTGGACGCTGATTTGCTTCGGCTTCGCCTGCTCTGCTTTGGGCAAGGTCAGCAGCAAGAGCCCGTGTTTGTACTCGGCCTGCACCTTGTTCTCATCGACCTCGACCGGCAGCTCGAGCGTCCGCGTGAAGCGACCGGCGGCGCGCTCCTCGCGATGCACGGCATCGGACTTGATCGCGTCCGGAATGCCCTTTTTTTCCCCACTGATGGTCACGGTGTTGCGGACCACGGAAACGTTAAGTGACGCAGGGTCAAGACCCGGAGCCAGCGCCTCCACATACACCGTGTCTTTGTCTTCATACAGATTGAAGAGCGGATACTCGCGTGCGGCGCGCGCAGGTAAAAAGGCTGAACGAAACAGCGGCGGCAGCCGCAGGCCCACCTGTTCAAAGGCGCGATCGATTTCTCGCCGCAGTCCCTCCATCTCTCGCCACGGATCCCATTGTGCCATACGTAGAGTCCTCCTTTCTCACAACGAGTGGAAGTATGGTATTTTACTTTTTTTTTTGTGCTAGTAAAGTCGCAGCACGTTCCCATTCGACGGGAACGATGCCTGGGGGCCGGTCTGCGCTCTACTCCCTCCCGGTGCGCAAGGACCGTGCCGCAGGGAAACTGGCGCTTTACTATCTGGCGTGAGGTGGAATGTGCAAGAAAAAATGGCGCGTCCTAGCGACACTCGCGGGGACTCAGTTTCGCAGAACTGAGAAAAAACGATCGCCATCTTCCCACAATTAGGAACGTCTTCTTGATCGGGGCCCTTTGTCAGGAAGGGCCCTCGGCACGGATCGTGCGCACACCGGCCATTGCCTGTGACCGGGGAAGACTGGAGAACTGCATGACGGAGACGCTGTTCACCACGTTCGTGACATTCTTCATCATCATTGATCCGTTGGGGATCGCTCCCCTCTTTCTCTCGTTAACGCACGACAGTACTGAGGCCCTCCGTCGTCAGGTGGCGCTCAAGGCCACGGGTATCGCGGCCGGCGTGCTCTTGGTGTTTGCCGTGAGCGGCGATGTGTTCCTCCGCTCCTTGGGGATTACTCTCCCCGCGTTACGGATCGCGGGCGGCGCCTTGCTCTTTTTGCTCTCTATCGAGATGGTCTTTGCCCGGTCTAGCGGTCTACGTACGACCACAGCAGGGGAGGAAGCTGAGGCGGCCCACAAAGCTGATATCGCCGTCTTTCCGCTTGCCATTCCTCTCATTGCCGGTCCAGGCGCCATTACCTCCACGGTGTTGTTGATGGGACGACACTCCGGGGCGCCAGCCCATCAATTGGCGGTAATGGCGGTGTTGCTCGTCGTTCTGGCGCTGAATTTAGGCGTGTTGCTTGCGGCCTCACGTTTCATGCGCGTGCTCGGTGTGACCGGCGTCAACGTCGTCACCCGCGTCTTTGGCATTATCCTGGCCGCGTTAGCCGTCCAATTTATGCTCGACGGCTTCACTGTCAGCTTTCCAGGAGGGAGCAACAGCATCGAGCACGGACAGCACCGCGCCTTGCCCAACCGTGCAGCCCTTGACTGCGGCGATAAGGCTGCAACCGAGGAACTCTTGCAGGGGCGCACGCCGCGCGGACTGTCATCCCTGACCGCGTCGGAGCCGTGCAATCTCCTGCTCAAGCTCTTCGATTTTCGCCAGCAAATCGAGCACAACGCCGATACCGACCCAATTCACCCCCAGATCGCGGCGCAGGCGCACGATCCGGTGCAGGCGCAAGACCGTTGCCACGTCAAACAGCGGCTCTGGCGTTGTGGCAACAGGATCGACCAAACCGAGGGTCATCAGTCTCTCGACCAAGACCGGGTGCATATCCGCCAGGCGCGCCACCTCACGTAAGGACACCAGGGAACCATGGAGGGACCCAATCTCTGGCTGTTGAACGAGTACCGGAAAACGCGGTGTTGCCATTTATGCGTGTTGCCTTTCCTGACGAGGGTTGAATGAAGATCGCTGCGCGAGTTGCTGAAAAAGCTCTTGCTCGTCGGCCGTCAAAGTTTTAGGCACGACGATTTGCACGATGGCGTACAGATCGCCGCGCCCGCCGCGTTCTTGCGGCAATCCCTTCCCACGCAAACGAAAGCGTTGTCCCCCCTGGGCGCCAGGGGGAAGGGTCATTTTCACAGCGCCGTCCAGGGTCGGCACATCTATTTTCGCGCCCAGCGCTGCTTCCCACGGCGTAACAGGAACAGTCACGAGCAAATCATGCCCGTGCACCTGAAAGATAGGATGCGGAGCGATGTGTATCCGCAAGAAGAGGTCCCCTGGCGCTCCGGTCCCAATCCCGGCACTACCTTGTCCGGCGAGCCGAATTCGTGTGCCTTCGGTGACGCCGGCAGGAATCGTCACGGTCAATTGTTTCGTTGTCCGCTGGGGTGTTCCGTCGGGACCTGCTGCGGCCGTTTGCAGCGTGAGAGTTTTGCTCGCACCGCGATAGGCCTCTTCCAGACTGATCGTCAGGTCTGCCTCCAGGTCCTGACCACGCATCGACCACCCTCCAGTCTCTGACCTGTTCATTCCAGGCCGACGAGTGAACCCACCGAGACCTTCGCCAAAAAGCATTTCGAAGAAATCACTGAAGCCGCGACCGTGACGAAATCCTCCGAAGTCAAACTCGCTCGCTCCTTCCGGATACCGTCGGAACTCAAAATGCGCCTCTTCCCATCCCGGCGGCGGGGTAAAATCCTGCCCTGCCTGCCAGTTGGGACCGAGCGCGTCGTACCGTTTCCGTTTCTCGGGATCTTTCAGCACCTCGTAGGCCTCGTTGATTTGCTTAAATTTCTCTTCCGCCTCAGGCGTCTTGTTGATATCGGGATGATAGGTGCGGGCCAGCTTCCGGTACGCTTTTTGGATCTCCTCCTGTGAAGCCGTGCGCGCCACTCCGAGAACGCTATAGTAATCTTGAAATTTAACCGCCATCTCCAAACTCGTTTCTTTACCTCTCGGGTGAAACGCTCCGGGCCATAACCTCGCCTCTGAGACGCTCTACCTCTTCTCTCGGCAAATTCCCTGTGTCGTCAATTGTGGCGCTCAGCTGCGCCCCTGTCTCCTCATCCTGCGCCTGGACGGTGAGGAGTCCGCTCTCATCCAGCTCGCAGATAACCGCAATGCGAGACACTCCCTGCGGTAGCAGCGGTACGCCTTTTATGACAACCTCGCCGACCTGCTGGATACCTGCCGCCGTTCCTTGCTCTCCTTGATAGAGAGGAAGCCGCAGCACCGACGGCGCGCCTTCTCCAGAAGAGACGAACGTGGTAGCACGACATGGCAGGGGAGTATGGCGCTCGATCAGCGGCCTGACGTTTACATCTGAGGTTCCTATACTCAACGCGAGCGGCATGACATCGAATACCAGTACTCTCTCTACTATTCCACTGTCCATCCCTGCCAGCAGCGCTGCCCCTTCGGCGACAGCCTCCTCCGGGAGCACCCGTACGATGGGCGTTCTGCCACCCATGATCTTTGTGAGGAGATCCTTCACAAGGGGCATCCGCACCGCACCCCCGACCAGCAGTACGGTATCGACGTCGGCAGGGCTCATCTTGGCGTCGGAGAACGCCTGTTCGATTAATAACGCGCAACGCTGCACAAGAGGGGCAACGAGAGCAGCAAAGTCCGCCCTGGTCAGCGGTACGTTCAGATGGAACGGACCAGAGGAGTCAAATCCAAAGTGAGGAAGCTGAAGGGCGGTCTGCATGACGCTTGAGAGTTCGCATTTCGCTTGCTCCGCGGCTTCACGGAGCATAAGGAGCAGGCGCCGGTCTGCGCGCACGTCGATCCCATGCTGTCGGAGCACGAACTCGACAGCGTAGTCGACCACACGACTATCGCACTCATCACCACCAAGACGAAGATCTCCCACACTCGCGCGCACCTCACAAACGCCACTGCCTATGTCGAGGAGGGAAATCTCACAAGCCCCACTCCCCCAGTTAACGACCATGACCGTAGCGTTGGGTGTCGTCTCCATTGTATACAGCAAGGCCGCTGCCGTCGGTTCGTTGATGAGCCGGCGGACGTGCAGCCCGGCGATAGTCCCGGCGTCACGCACGGCCTGCCGCTGGACATGAGTGAAAGAGGCGGGAACAGCAATGATTGCTTCGTGGACACGCTGCCCCAGCAGACGCGCCGCGTCCTCGCACACGTGGCTGAGCAAGAGCGCAACACATTCCTCAGGGGTATAGTGATGCGCGTATGCGTCTATACGCACGGCATCGTGCGGCCCGCGCAGTAACTGAAAAGGTATCCGTTGGATTTCCTCAGGCGCCACGTCCTCGTAGGAGCGGCCTAGAAACCGCTTAAGGGAAAGAAACGTGCCCGGGAGATTCATCAGACGCTGTCGGTGGGCCTTTGTGCCCACACGCCACTGTCCCTCAGGCGTCACCGCGACAATCGCAGGCGTGCTATTTTCTCCCTCGGCATTGGGAAGCACTATAGGTCTGCCATCGCCTACGACGGCCGCTCTGACCTTCTTCATCCCCAAGTCAATCCCTATCACCCGTGACATAGAATATCCTTGCCCTCTTCACGCATCCATGCTCCGGACACGTCGCTCACAATGTTTTCTTCACCGGCGCCAGTGTAAGGCCACGGTTTTGGGTCCGTATCGTGTCCTCCCTCCGCGGAAATATATCGTAAGGCCATAAACGGCAGGAACCCATCTTTTTTCTCGCGCCATTGCACCACCTTGCCATTCATCGCCAGGTAAGCGAGCACGTGCGGGCGTCCAAGGTGAAGGGGGAGGAGCGCCCTGCACCCTTCGAGACGATTTACATATGCGCGATCAGCGCATCGCCGAACTCCGAGCACTTTACTTCTCTCGCGCCGGCCAGGAGGCGGGCGAAGTCGTAGGTGACGATCTTCTCACTAATCGTGCCATCGAGGGCCTTGATGATCAGATCCGCCGCCT
>DATLYA010000263.1:0-17702 GCA_035575235.1 Candidatus Methylomirabilota bacterium | reverse complement strand
TTCGGCACGGCATTCTGGGGAAAGCAGTCGTCAGCGGGTAGCGCCGCCGCGCGCCCCGGAATCGCTCAAAATTCGCACTAGGACTGGTCAGGGTGTCCATTTCGCCGCTCACCCCAACGACTAACGAAATGAGATTTTTTTCTTTCTTACACTGGCACGAGCCCGCACCCGCCGTCCCCCGCGAACCCGGTATGCGGGCCGAAAGGACCCGCTGCCATTTGCGCCTGAACATTCGCCCCTCACGCCCGCCTTCGGACGGAGAAAGTAACCTCAAGGTGTACCTATTTCAATTGTCGTGCTGATGTGAACAGGTTCCGATGCTCTTTGTGAATGAATCAGAGGAACGCAAGCTCTTAACTCCCGAGGCGCGCCAAGGCGCCAAGTGCCACGATCAAAAGGAAGACGACAGTTAGCAGGCAGGTCCAGGATGCCCGAAGAAAACGGTGCAGCTGTTTTGCGCGCGCTACTGTGATTCCCCAGCCTATCTTCTTTTCCGAGAGGGCGTCCCAAGTGTGCGTTTCCTTGCCAGCGCTCTTCTCAAACGACCGAATGAAACGCTGGAGCAGCCTTACTCCGACACAGTAGAGAATGCAGTAGGCAACCAGAACAATCGACGAATGCAGAGCCAAAGCACTCGATTTCGCTTTCCATTCGGCGAGGCAATAGGCAGCGATAACAAGCGTAGCCGCTGAAAGTGCGAATTGAGAAAAGACCGAAGAAGCGCTCGTCTTGAACTCCAACCATTCGACCGGGAACACCTCAGCTCCCACGTCAATTTTTTCGCCACAGGCATTCTCGTAAAAGCGGAAATATTCGTTGCGTGTGTGCTCATCGATTTTGTGAATTTGCACCAGGCCAAGGGCATACACCCCGGTCATTATTTGCAAGTAGTACCAAGGTGCACCGCTTGAATCACAAAGCAGAACCCACACAAAGCGCAGATAAGCGACCAGTGCGAGGAGGATAAGGACAGTGAAATGAAAACAGTATGGTCGGAAGTACTTGAAATGAGGGCTAGAGTAGTATCCTGGGATCAGCCGGCCATATTCCTCTTTGGGTATGAAAAGCTTTTCGATGTTCCCTATGAGCTTAAGGTTCCTAGCCATCCAAGAGTTCGCATCGATGACGATCCCCAGTCCCCAAAAGGACAGAACGCCTATTACGAAGGCTACGACAAAAGTATTTGTGTATTTTTCTCCCAACCCGATGATCAGAGCTACTGCGCTAGCGTAGAAAGTAATGAACTTCCAAACGTTCGACTCCTTCTCACGAATGGAAACCCAAAGACTGGTCCTCCATTGAATGAGGTATTCAGGAAGTTTCGGTTTCAGGTCCTCTCTCAAAGCAGGTTGAGCCTCCACACATTTAGTCTGCGTCTGCGCCCATTTTCCTTCGCCACCAACTTGAAGCCGTATCGTCGGTGGAACTCATTCGCGGGAAGGTCTTCCGGACACTTGAGCAGAAGATGTGTTCGCCCCATATTCTGCGCCTCTGCAACGACGGCGTCCACAAGTGCCTTCCCAATTCCGTGTCCACGAAATTCAGCCGCTACGCACTTGTGATACAGAGTCGTCTGCCGGTCACGCTTCCTATGGTAGTACTCCTGGAAGCCGAGAATTCTGTTCCCCATTTCTGCCACCACCAAACGACCCTCCAGTATCGCCTGTTCCAGTGCTGGCCGCAAAACAAATCCGAGCGCATCTGAGTTTCTTGCCGCCAATTTCTTTATTTGATCTAAGTCCTCAGGTCTTGCTTTCCTGATCTTGATTGCGTTAGCGTTTCTTGCCATTGGGATAGCCCTGCCAAATGCGATCGATGTTCCGAATGGAAGCACGAAGGCAACGCAAATATCCCCCGATAGGATGTGGCCTGAACCTCTCGCCGTCAAAAAAATCTCCAAATCTCGCATCGAGGGTAAATCGGTTTACGTCGAGGCTCACAACATTTAGGTGCTCAGCAATCCGTCTTTGGACATCTGGGCGCCCGCCTAGCAGATGGACAGGCCGTTCGCAAAAGTATGCGGGCTGAATCGGAGTACGGCCATAACTGCTCGGGACACTATAACCGAGTATGAAATCCCTAGGAATCAGTTCATTTAATCGTGGGCCTAGCCGCACATCCTTTGGGACTATCACGACATACTTGGCCCATCGCATCAGTTCATAGGCTTGATCAAGAATTCTCGGCAGTTGTTTGATGCTTAGGACATCCTGAGCGATCGTTATGAGGGGGTGAACAGCCTTTACGGCTTCCAGATGGCGCTTGAAGTCATAGTCAGTCCATTCGATTTCGACGAGTCCGACCGGTTCGAACCCTCGGATATTCCGTAAATTCCGGTATGATGCTCCTGGCAACCATCCAAGTGATCGCGCTAATCTGAGAACCGTTCGGCTGTGACAAACAATTTTCACGGGCCCTGCCGAAGAACACGCTTTGTGGGTATCATTTGATTGCATCATATTACGACAAGTACAGTAATCAGACAGATTACTTCCTTTTCAAAAACCCGTCTTCCCGCTCTGTGAGCAGCTTACATGCCGTTGACTCGCGGTGCAACGTCATCGGCCTGGAAGCCCACGGTCTTATAACTTCCATCGCAAAAAGGCTTGTTGGCACTGTGCCCGCAACGGCACAGCGAGAACGCAGTCTTGCCTTGCAGATCGAACGCCTTTCCGTCCGCGTCCACCAACTTGATCTCCGCCCCATCCGTGGCTTCCACGCGGTACGGCCCATTCTTCCTCACAGTGATCGTCACCGGCATCAGTTTCTCCTCTTGGCCGATGCAGTCTACCACGATGCGTTCCGCTTCTCATACGGCGCCTTACGGACTAAAATTTTATGGATGTCTCCTTCAAAACAGGAACTCACGGTCCTGGGGCGAATCGAGCAGCTTGTGGCTGAACGCGCCGCTTTCTACGAGAGTGGTTCGCAAACTAGTGTGCTTGGCAAGGATGAAACCGGTACTTGGCGTAATCTCTTGACAAAGTTCGATTTCACTTGCAGAGGTGAGTCGTCGCCAGCGGCGGTTTCCTACAAGTATTCGGACTCCGCGATCATCCGGCGACTGTTTCCGGCAACTGACGTGCCCTCGCTGTTGGGCAGGCTCCTGAACGAGAGTCGCCTCGACTTGGGGACGGACCGCCAAGATATCGAGCTTCCTGTGATTCCGCAATCTGGCGGCAGAACGCGACAGTCCCGCTCGGAATGGATCAAGTGGCCCTCTGACATCTACACGTTCGCGCCTCGAACCGAGTACCTGGGTTCTTTGCCGCTGTCGAGCACGTTTGTCGCCGTGGAGCCGCCTTACTATCCGAACTTGGGATACGTTTTGTGGGATTTTTTCGGCTTTCGCGTGGAGGTATGGTCGAACTACTTCAGGGGACAGGTCCACGTGGTGATCCCGGACTTCCGCGCTCGGATTTCGAGGCTCACTCTCGGACTTGGACACTTGAGGGCTGAGTTTGATTGCAGGTTCCTTGAGCCTTCGGAGTTAGTCGCCAAGGTTTATGCCGAGAATGAGGGTGGCCTCCTCGCACAAGAGACCGTCCGCCTCACGGAGCCACAGCTTCAACTTGGATTGGCCGACAAGCCCAAATTTGTCTCCGTTGTTCTCGTTTGCAAGGCGACGGAGGAAGTTCTGGACGATTTGTCTTACCGTGAAGGAGTTTTCTGGCAACAACACGAAATAATCTTCGAAACAACAGAGCCAGAGATTGAACAGATGCTCTTGATCGGTGAGAGCGAAACGTTGGAGTTTAAGGAGCGACTCGATTCAAATAGGCCCGTGGGGCTGGCCAGGACCGCTGTCGCCTTCGCAAACACGAAAGGCGGAACCATCGTCATTGGCGTGGATGATGACCATCAGGTGGTGGGGTGTGAACCCAAGGGCATGTCCGACACAGTGACGAACATCTTGCGCGCCTTTTGCGATCCGCCGCCGGTTGTGACAACTGAGATTGTCTCGTATCAGGGGAAGAGGCTATTCCTGATTCGGGTAGCGGAGTCGCAGGGGCCAATCTACACGGTGAAAGAACTCGGTCCTTACATTCGCACCAACGGAACTAATCGGAGGCCAAATAGCCGGGAGCTCGATGCCCTTAAAAACCGCGGGTAAGGCCTGCCGTTCCGCTTAGCCTGAACTCAAATGTGCACCGACCGAGGGCTTCGCGCTCTGGCGGCCAAACGCTGAGCAACGGAAAGCAGAAGCCCGCGCCGACGATTCTCCATCTTGGACAGCAGCCTACTAAATCGCTCGAGTTCTCGCGCCTCTCTCCCGGTATCGCCCCAGGCGGCTTGCTTTGAGCGCAACTTGGGAGCCGGGCTCGGCGCTTCGTTGCCCTCATAGAACAGCTGGTACATCGGCACTTACAGCGCCCGCGCAAACTTCTCCAGCGTCTCAATGGCAGGCACCGTGTGGCCGTTCTCCACACGGGAAACGTAGGCGCGGAGCAGCCCGGTGCGATGCTCCACATCGCCTTGGCTCAGCTTTTTCGCCTCGCGGATCGCCCGCAATCTCTCGCCGATTACCGTGGTTACCTTATACAGCCCAAACCTTGCAAAGCAATTCGGCCTGCTCCAGAACTGTTTGCGTGGCCTTTTCTTGTTTGTCCGGCGGATAGCCGTACTTGCGCAGGATGCGCTTGACCATGGCTCGCATTTTGGCACGCACGCTCTCTTTCACTGTCCAATCAATCGTGGTGTTCTTGCGGACGGTATCCAGCAGTTCCAGCGCGATCTTCTTGAGCGTTTCGTCGCCAAGGACCTGGACTGCGCTGTCGTTCGTCTCCAAGGCATCATAGAAGGCCAGCTCCTCTTCGGAGAGCCCCAGCTTTTCGCCCCGCCGATGGGCCTCGCGCATCTCTCTGGCAAGCTCAATCAATTCTTGGATTACCTCTGCCGCTTGCAGCGAGCGGTTCTGATATTTGCGGATGGCCTCTTCCAGCTTCTCCGAGAACAGCTTGGACTGAACCACGTTTTTCCGGGCGCGCGACTTAATCTCGTCGCTCAGCAGTTTTCGCAAGGTTTCAATCGCCAGATTCTTGTGGGGCAAGTCTCTGACTTCCGACAGGAATTCATCCGACAGAATCGAAATATCCGGTTTCTTCAGCCCCGCGGCTGAGAAGATGTCTATGACCTCATCGGAAGCCACGGCCTTCGACACGATCTGCCGTACGGCCGTATCCAATTCCTCGGGGCTCTTGCCGCCGGTGGGCGTGGTCTTGGCCAGGGCTGCGCGAACAGCCTGGAAGAAACCCACGTCGTCGCGGATCGCAAGTGCCTTTTCATGGGGAACAGACAGAGCGAAGGCTTTAGACAGCTTCGAGACGGCATCCATAAAGCGCTGCTTGCCATCGTCCTGTTGCAGGACATGTTCGCAGGCTTCCGGGATGAGGGCGGTGCGTTCCCTCGGAGTCCCCGTCTTGTATTTGGCGTAGTCGAACCCGTACATGATTCCCGCGCAGACTTCGTACAGTTCCACCATCTTGGCGACGGCCTTCTCCTGCTCGATGACAGGCTCTCCCTTGCCGCCGCTCTCCGTGTAGTCGGAGACCGCCTTTTGCAGTTGCGTCGCCAGCCCGAGGTAGTCCACCACCAAGCCGCCGGGCTTGTCCTTGAATACGCGGTTTACCCTGGCGATAGCCTGCATCAGCCCGTGCCGCTGCATCGGCTTGTCCACATACATCGTGTGCAGGCAGGGCACATCGAACCCCGTGAGCCACATGTCACGCACGATGACGATCTTCAGCGGGTCGTCCGGGTCCTTGAACCGCAGAGCCAACGCCTCGCGCCGTTGCTTGTTGCGGACGTGTTGCTGCCACTCGACGGGATCGGAAGCTGAGCCGGTCATCACCACCTTGATGACCCCCTTGTCGTCATCGTCGTCGTGCCAGTCGGGGCGCAGCTTGATCAGTGCGTTGTAAAGGTCCACACAAATCCGGCGGCTCATGCAAACGATCATTGCCTTGCCGTCCATTGCTTCGAGCCGCTTCGCAAAGTGCTCGACGATGTCCCGAGCGATCAGCCCAATTCGCTTCTCCGTGCCGACCATCGCCTCCATGCGGGACCACTTGTTCATCAGGTTTCGCTTGACGGTTTCTTCTTCGCCCTCGGTGACCTCCTCGAACTCCGGGTCAATCTTGGGCCGTTCCTCTTCGTCCAGTTCGAGCTTGGCCAAGCGGCCTTCGTAGTAGATGCGAACGGTAGCGCCATCCTCGACGGCTCTCTGGATGTCGTAGATGTGGATGTAGTTGCCGAACACAGCGCGGGTACTCTTGTCGTCTAGCTCCAATGGAGTGGCCGTGAACCCAATGAAGGAAGCGTTCGGAAGTGCGTTTCGCATGTGCCTGGCGAAGCCCTCGATGAAGCCGTACTGGCTGCGGTGCGCTTCGTCCGCAATCACTACGATGTTGCGTCGATCCGAAAGCTGCGGATACTCACCGCCGCCCTGAGGCAGGAACTTCTGGATGGTCGTGAAGATTACGCCGCCCACAGAGCGCCGTAGAAGCTCCTGCAAATGTTCCCGGCTTTCGGCTTGCTCCGGCGTCTGGCGTAGCAGTTCCTTGCAGGCTGAGAAGGTTCCGAAGAGCTGGTCGTCCAGGTCGTTGCGGTCCGTCAGCACCACCAAGGTCGGATTGGACATGGCCGGGTGCTGAATGATCTTCCCCGCATAGAAAGCCATCGTCAGGCTCTTGCCACTGCCCTGAGTGTGCCATACGACGCCGGCGCGACGGTCACCAGCAGGTGAGGTGGCTTCCAGCGTGCACTGCACGGCCCTGTTGACCGCGTGAAACTGGTGGTAGCCAGCTACTTTTTTCTGGATGTCTCTTCCGTTGTCCTCGAAGACGATGAAGTGGCGAACCAAGTCGAGGAACCGCTTCTTCGCGAAAATTCCCCGGAGCAAGACTTCCATTTCGAGGGAACCCTTGGGTTCGACCCGGTCGCCCTCGATCGTGCGCCAGGGCATGAACCGCTCCCAGCCTGCCGTCAGCGTTCCCGCGCGCGCCTCGATGCCGTCCGAAATCACCAGCAGTTCGTTGTAAGGAAAGAGGCTCGGAATGTCATTCTTGTAAGTCTGAAGCTGATTGTAGGCATCCCGGATGGTCGCGTTTTCATCGGCCAGGTTCTTCAGTTCGATCACGGCCAGCGGCAGGCCGTTCACGAAGACCACGATGTCCGGGCGACGCGTGCGGCGATCTTCCTCCACCGTGAATTGGTTCACCGCGACCCAGTCGTTGTTTTCCGGTTCTTCGAAGTCGAAAAGCCACACCGTATCGTGGACAATGCGGTCATCCCGGCGATATTCCACGGGCACGCCGTCGGTCAGGAAGCGATGAAAGCGCCGGTTGTTTTCCACGAGGCTGGGACTTTCTGTTTGCTGCACCTTGCGGATGGCCTCTTCGATGGCCTCGGTGGGAACTTTTGGATTGATACGCGCCAGGGCCTCCCGCAGCCGCTTTACCAGCACCACGTCCCCGTAGCTGCTACGCTCAGCAAACAGTGCTTCCGGAGCAATGTCCGGGCCGTGGAGAATCGTGTAGCCAAGCCCATCAAACATTTCGAGGGCAGCTTCTTCAAGCGTGGACTCTGTAAAAGCGGTTGCCATCCGAACCTAACTTCTGGCCTCGATCCTTCGTCGGCTATGTGCCTTGAACTGTTCAGGGGAACCTTTTACCAGCTCAACCTCGTAACGCCGACGATCCAGAACTTCAAGAAAGCCCATGACGTGAGCTTTCTCAACAATAAGTTTGCCGTTGACTTCCTTAACCTGGACGCCAGTTTTCTTGCAAAGCTTTTTAAGAGAGCCCTTGTTGACATTCTTTGTCTCATTCTGACTCCGGATCGAGGCGAGGTAGCGAGCCGCGCGCGAGTGCTTGCTGGCATAATCTTCGATTGCATCAAAGTCTACGAACTCGAGATCACTCCGGATCGCCCTCACGTTTTCCGGGACGGCCGCTAGGACCGCGTCCTGAAGCTTGCAAGCAAACTCAAAGCCGCTGGGCCGGAAGATGTGGACGTTCTTATCATCAACCAGCAGGTCGAAATCGCTGTCCAGCTTGAAGATGCGGTCTTCGACAAACTTCAAGGCGTCAGATACGAGCCGAATGAGGCGACTCTTGAGCAGTCCTTTGAACTGAGTCGCGCGCCGCAGGCCGGTCAGACGTCGGCCCTGTTTGTCTGTCATACGTACAAAGTAACAAAATATTTTCGTAGGATCTTTCAGCGCATTTACGTCCATTGGTAGATTGTTTGCTTGATGCAGCTCCCGGATCGGCTTCGCTAAGTCATCACTCAGTGGCAGGTAGACATACGCGGAACTCGCATAGGTTTCCGAGGGCTCATACTTGGATGGACTCTTGCTCAGTTCCTGCAAGGTTTCCCACGTAGCCCTGGCGATCTCACCCAGAGCGGTCTGAACGTCCCCGTCCACAGCCACTAAGCAGAATGTTTGCTCATCGCCGTCATCGCGCCCAACGCCAAACTCAGCCGTCGAGACTTGCCCAAAGTTGAATTCCAGCTTCATGCATCCATCTCCAGATAGACCGTATCACTTAGTCGATAGCCGACCACTCGCTCGCCTGCAGACACAGTCACGCGTCGTGTGATGAGCACCTGACTTGCTCTGCCAGTGAGCGGGTTATCGTCCTTAGGCGAATAAACCGTGAAGACGCGGTAGCCGAACGTCGCGAACAACAGGTTCATGTAGTGCAGATTGAGATGCCAGAAGAGAAAAACAATGAATCCCAAGGCGGCCAGTGCTGCAGCGAGGTCTCGCCATGTGCCCAGGTCGGCAGCATAGAACGGTAGCAGCATGGCAAACAGATACACCAGTAGGTGATCGCGATGGTCTTCTGCCGTTCCTACAACAATTTCGCGCTTCTCCTGCAATTTCTTGGCCGTCCTTATTCGTAACCAGAGGAAGGCGTTCGGCAGCACCACCATGAGCACACAAAAGAAGAGGAAATAGCGGTCCGGAATGAGACTGTTGCCCCGGATTGCCCACAAGATGAAGAGCGGCGAGATGCTGCTCAATACCATCAGCAGCCGCGCCGCCTTTAGGCCCTCGCTATGCCGAAGGTTAACCATCGCAAATCCCCATCCGCAGTAAGAACCGGCCCGCCATCACGTCTCGTGGTCCGAAGCGACAGTTCTGCCAGCGGAGTCCGGCATTCATCCCCTCACACGTCGGACAGTCAGCCCCGAATTTGGACCAGGAGGCAAACCAAGGGCGGGGTCGACTCCTTGCGAATTCCGAAGGTCATCAAGGAGTTGCTGCGCGGATAGCCGCCGACCGATCATGGCCTGCGACTCTGGTCGGGGATTCTGTACCTGCTTGCCGCGATAGACCTCTACTTCGGTGCCGCCGGACGCCAGGACATTCGCGCATAGTCCACGAGCATAGAAACGGTTGAACTCACCCTCGGCCAACGTATCTGCGGCAGTGTGCGGCACCTGCGCCGTGGTGAAGCCGCCTTTGGGTTTGCGGCGTTGTTCATGGGTTCGCAAGAGCCCGCGAGTGCGAAGAGCGGCGGCTATCCACGTATCGTCGTGCTTCTCGAATGCCTCACGCAGGATCGTAGGCCACTGTTGAGCACCAGCATCGGTCAACCTCGAGCTGATATACAGCCGCTGATTTGATACGTCCAGATCGAGTTCCTGAATCATCGAGGCGCGAACGGCAGCGTCGAGATCTTCATAATGGATGTTCATGGTCTTCAATCCTCCTCGGCAGCAGGGAAGATATTGGCCAGCTCGGGCTCAACGTCAACGCGGAAGGCGGCGCAAAGCCGGGCAAGATGCAATCCGAAAGCGCCTCTCAGCTCACCGAGCGCCTGCCACATCATCGCTTCGGGCGGATATAACATCCTCCTTCTGCTTTTGGGAGGCCCCATCTCATCGAGAAACTTGCGGCAGGCTGCTCGCATAGCCCGGAGGGGCCCCGTGAGTTGTTCCTCTTCCGGGCAGGATTTCAGCGCATTGGTAAGCTCGGTCCGGATTTCCAGCACAGACCTCTCAACCCAGGGGCTGTACTCCATATGGAAATCGGCGTAGAGTGCTCGGCGATCTTCGAGAAAGGCAACGAGTCGGCGAACGATCTCGCGGCTGCTCTCGGGCGGGTTCCAACTTACACCAAAGACCGGCGTCGAAAACCCTGTGATTCGCTGTGCGACTTCTCGGAATGTCAGCTTGCGTGATTTCTTCACGTGGTCACCTCCGCTGGAGACTGGGACAGCGGAACTCGAACCTCACCGGAAATCAGCTTGGGCAACAGTGTGTCCCGGAGGTTGGCCAGTGTGCGGGATTGGAGGTTGTTCCCCACAATCGCCTGGACAATGGGGCCGAAAACGCTATCCATCGCATCAACCAATTCAGCGGGGGGAACAAGCACTTTGGCTTCGGTCAAATGATGCCGCTGGATATGGCCCATCGTTGTAGCCTTGCCAGAGGCGATAGCCTGAAAGGTGGGCAGGTGTTCTTTAGTCCAGAAATAATAGAACCACTTCGGGTAGTGCCGCGAGGTTACCTTGAAGAGATGTTGGTTGAGAGCACCCTTTCCACCGCACCAGATGACCACTTCCAGGCTTCCAGACCACGCGAAGAGAACATCACCGTCTTGAACGACGTATTCTTGGGGAAGATCAGCTGCCGCCCTATCAGCACCCTCGGTGCTGCCTTTTCGGAGTTGGGCAATCTTGATCACCGGCAAGAACGCATCGCCATTCGGAGGATATTTCTGAAGCGCTAGGCCGTTCAAAAAGTGGGCGACCACGTCCAACCTTCGCACTGACCACCCCTCCGGAATCTTGCCGAGGGGGGAGTCCTGGAAGGAGTCGGGGAACAAGGCATCGAATGCTTCAATGCCACCCTCACCTACCAGTTCGGAGAAATCATACCCGCCCCGGTAATCCCCTCTCCCATCCTGCGCACCCTCACCCCCAGCCCCTCTCCCGCTGGGAGAGGGTGGCCTAGGGCCGGGTGAGGGTTGAGTTTGACCCGTGCGTCGGGCGATGTTGCGATGCACCGGGTCAAAATCTATAAACCAGGACTTGAACAGCGCCCGCGCCATAGCCTCCAGCGTCTCGTTCATCCGCCGGTTCAGCTCGATCTTGTCGTCCAGCGTGCCCAGGATATGGGCGATAGCTTGCCTATCAGCGTCGCCTTCGGGCCATGGGATAGCCAGTTTCTCGAGATCAGATCGGGTCGCGTTACCGAATACCGATCCGCTCCCTTCGATGGCATGCCAATGTGGCTCGAGATACCGGAGTGCAAACTCAAGATACCTTGCATTGTAACGATTCTTTGCGCGAATGATCGAAAGACCCCGCCCAATAGCACACAAGCGATCCGCGACGTTGACCCTACCAATTGGTGCCCTAACACTGAGCAGAATGTCCCCTGGTTGGGCGATGCGAGACGGCTTACTGCAGTACACCCTTGGGGTCGGGTGCCGATAGCCAAAGTCGGCCACTCCTTGGAAAAACGGCAAGCCTTCGCGATACTCGTTGTAAGTCTCACCGGGTGGAGATTGACCCATTATAATCTCAGCAACATCTGAAAGCCGCCACTCATCGGCCATGCCACAGCTCCTCAGCGATGAAACCCGAACTGCTTCCGCTCTTTCTTTGGTGGAGCCATCAGCTCGCGGATCGCGTCGAAGACGACCTTGAACTTGGCGTCGTACTTCTTTTCGAGCTCGTCCAGTCGCCGCTGCAACTCCCGGTGGGAAGCGAGCATGCGCCGCAGCCGTACGAACGCTCGCATGATTTCGATATTCACCAGTACGGCCCGCTTGCTCCGCAGGACGCTGGAGAGCATGGCCACGCCCTGCTCGGTAAAGGCGTACGGGGGATACCGCCGTCCGCCCCACTGACTTGAGGTCACAATTTGTGACCTCAAGCTCTTTTCTGCGTCTCTTTGAGCTCGCAAAACGCGACCACCTCAAACATCGAAGCCCAGCTTTTTGAGATTCGCCAAAATGGCCTTTTCCAGCTTGGCTGACTCCTCCAACTGCCCACGGAGCGTGGCCGTGAGCCGCTTCATTTTCTCCTCGAACGGCTCGCCGTCGTCCTCGACAGCCGCCGCGCCCACATAGCGTCCCGGCGTGAGGATGTAGCCGTGAGCGGCGATCTGTTCCGTTGTGGCGCTCTTGCAGAAGCCAGGAATGTCCTCGTACTGGCCAGCGTCCTTTTCGCCACGCCAGGCGTGGTAGGTGCGGGCGATCTTCTGAATTTCTTCGTCCGTGAGTTCGCGGTGAACGCGGTCCACCATGCGACCCATCTTGCGAGCATCAATGAACAGCGTCTGACGCCGCCGGTCGCGGAATTTGCCGTTGGCCTTGTTGCGGGCCAGGAACCACAGGCAGGCGGGAATCTGGGTACCGTAGAAAAGCCGCGGCGGCAGGGCAATCATGCAGTCCACCAGGTCGGCCTCGATGATGTTCTTGCGGATTTCGCCTTCGCCGGACTGGTTCGAGGACATCGAACCGTTGGCCAGCACGAAGCCGGCAACACCGTTCGGTGCCAGATGATGAATGATGTGCTGCACCCAGGCGAAGTTGGCGTTGCCGGCGGGCGGGCGACCGTACTTCCAGCGTACGTCTTTTTCCAGGCGCTCGCCGCCCCAGTCGCTCATGTTGAACGGCGGATTGGCCAGGATGAAGTCGGCCTTGAGGTCTTTGTGCAGGTCGTTGTGGAAGCTATCGGCATGGTGTGGACCGAGATTGGCTTCGATGCCCCGGATGGCCAGGTTCATCTTGGCGAGTTTCCACGTGGTGGGGTTTGACTCCTGACCGTAGATGGAGATCGCGCTCGTGGCCCTGCCTCCGTTACCGTTGCCGGTCGCGTGGGCTTCGATAAACGCTACCGACTGGACAAACATGCCGCTCGAACCGCAGCAGGGGTCATACACTCGGCCTTTGAAAGGCTCGATCATCTCCACCAGCAGCTTGACGATACAGCGCGGCGTGTAGAATTCGCCGCCCTTCTTGCCCTCGGCGCTGGCGAACTTCCCCAGGAAGTATTCGTAGACGCGACCCAGGATGTCCTTAGCACGGTTTTCTTTGCCGCCCAGGCCGATGTCGGAAATGAGGTCGACTAATTCGCCCAGACGGTGTTTGTCCAGCTCTGGCTTGTTGTACTCCTTCGGAAGAACGCCTTTCAGGCTCGGATTGGCCTTTTCGATGGCCTCCATCGCGTCATCAATCAGCTTGCCGATGGTGGGCTGTTTCGCGTTGGCTTGAAGGTATGACCAACGGGCCTGCTTGGGAACCCAGAAGACGTTCTCGGCTGTGTACTCGTCACGGTCTTCGGGGTCAGCGTAGGGTTCCTTCTTCAGCGCCTCGTAGCGCTCCTGGAAGGCATCGGAGATGTACTTCAGGAAGATCAGGCCGAGGACGACGTGCTTGTACTCGGCGGCGTCCATGTGGCCGCGCAGCTTGTCGGCTGCCCGCCACAGCGTCTCCTCGAACCCAAGATTCGCTCCGTTGTCTGCTTTCTTCTTGGTTGCTTTGGATTTTGTTCGGGCCATCGCCGTATATTATAAGCAACATTACCCCATAGAACGATACGCGTGTGGCGATGATTACTGCCGGTTCTTGCGGTGGCAGGCCTTGCGGAATTGCCTCCCGAACTCGCGGTGGAAGGCGCGGACGGCGATTTTGGTGAAATCCAGAAGTGCCTTCATGATTTCCGCCGAATCCTTTTAGGCCACTCCGCACGGCACTTGCTGCGCCCGCACCTGTGGTTTCCCTTGTGCCCCCTCTTCCTGGTGCATATATGCGGCGTGTAAATGGACTCAACGTAGTGCTTCTTCCTGGCCCCGCAGGCGGTGGAACACTCTCCGCGCCACTTCCTCAAAATCCAGCTTACGCTCCAGCCACAGCAGCCACTGGTAGCGCCCCAGCAGCCCGTGCCGCTGCCAGACGCCACGCACCGCCGCCGGCGAGGCGCCCACGCCCACCAGCCGCAGCTGTTGGCTGAGGCGCAGGTAGCTGTAGCTGGGGAACTGCTCGGTCCTCTCCCGAATCTTCCGTTCCAGCTCCGGCGGCGCCTAGCTGGGCATCCGCGGCCGCCGCCGCGGCAGCGGGCGTTAGAACTTTTTTCCCACTACCGCCTTCAGCGCCTGCAGGTCCAGCGTCTGCTCGGCCACGATCTGCTTCAGCCGCCGGTTCTCCTCCTCCAACTGCCGCAGCCGCCGCGCCTCGTCTACCTCCAACCCGCCCTACTTCGCCTTCCAGCGATAGAAGGTCACATCGCTCACCCCCACCCGCCGACACAGCTCGGCGATGGGCACGCCCGCCTCGGCTTCCTGCAACACTCCGATGATCTGCTCTTCACGGAACCGGCTTCGCTTCCTCGTCGCTCCTCCTGGCGCCAGTTCCGCAGTTGCGGAGCTGGCTCTTTTACCCCAGAGGAGCTACATTTTGCTTGGACTAGTTTTCGGGGAGCAGGTCAGGGGAGGACGGAGCGATTTCGATCACCACTCCGCGGGGCACTTTCACCGCCGTACTTTTCGATCCGAACATTCGTGAGGATGGCAGTGTTATTATCCCGCAGGCCATGGTGAGCGAACCGGTGGAAGTGGCTCCCTTGGTGGCAGCACTCCCGCTCGCGATAACGTTTGCCGTATCCGACTCGCCCTTCCCGGGGCCGGCCGATATTGTCGGAGGTGGTTTGCTCCTTGTAGCTCTTGGGCACACCATAGCTGCTGAGAACACTAAGGCCCTCGCGGTAAACGCAGCAGGGTTGATTGAGGCTGCTTGGGCGCATGTAAGGAAGTTGCAGGACGCAGGCCCGAGCGATCCTAATAGGAACAAGTGGAAGAGAGACATAGAGGCTTTTCTTGACCGGGCAAAGCGTTTGGCTGATCGCCTTCCGACAAAGGCCCGAGAAGATGCTTACCAGCTAATCCGGACGATCGAAGGCATAGTGAGTAGACTATGAACAGAGAAGATGTGCGAAGGAATGTAATGCTTGCGAACCAGATTGGGACAACCCTGCGCAAGATCTGCCGCGGGGTACCTCAAAGCGTAATCTCCAGCATTGCGGTCGACTTGGCGGACCTTTATACCATCGGGATTACCCATCGCCGGAACCTGAGGCGCTTGGTTAAGCTGCGCGGCCCACAGGACAGCGATGAGCTTCTCGACTTGCTCGTCAAGTTCGACGTCTCGCTGCTGTTTGAAGCTCAGTATCACCTCCGGAGCTTGAAAAGATTACTGCCGAGATTGGAGAAGTCCCTTACCAAGAAAGTGCGGGGCAAAGGGAAACGCAGATCCTCCGCCGACGATTTCACCGGACTGCGTCGTCTCATCAAGAGCGTTGATCGCGAAATGGCAAGCATCACTGCAAAACGATGAGGGTTCAAGAGGGACGAGCTGCGATCCGGAAGCACGTCCTACTCAACAACCCGCTGAACTACACCGACCCCGATGGCCATTGCCCTATCTGTATTGCTGTATGGGTCGGCATCGAAGTTGGACTCGCGGCATACGATGCCTATGATACCGCCAAAACGCTTCTGAGCTCGCAAAGTAGCATCACTGAGAAAAAGCTCGCTGTTGGGGGTTTCCTCGTTGGCCTGGCACTTCCAGGAGGAGGTTATGGAAGGTTACTCCGGGTGGTTCACGAATTTGGTGAAAAAGCCCTCCAACATGCCGCTGCATCTTCAAAGGTCTTTGCGAATGCCCTCCAAGGTGGTAAACATTTTGGCTTTCTGGCGGAGTACGCCACTCGAAGTGTTGGCGAGATCCAATTTGGGATCAAGTCCTTAGGCAAACAAATAGCTGCGCATCAAGACAAAATCAACAACCAGGAGAAATATGTCAAGAATTGGAATAAGCTTACTTCAGAGCGACAAGCCCAAATTAAGAAGATTTGGCAAAAACAGATGGAACGCCAAAAAGAACAAAAGGAAATCCTAGAGAAGCTTAAAGTGCTCAAAGAGGTCCAGGCAAAATGAGAGCACCAGGAAGCAATTCCCCTCGCACGCTTGAAAACTACCTTCTGGACTTGGTTGCTCTGATCTTGGAAGACGCACGAGAAGCGAAAAGGGAAAGGGATGCGGCCAAGAAGAAATCGGACCGTGATTTTCATGACGGCCGACTGGCGGCGTACAGAGAGGTCATTAGTCTGCTGCAGAATCAGGCGGCTGCCTTTGGGATCTCCTTAGATTCGATAGGCTTGAATAAGATAGACCCCGAGAAAGAACTCGTCTAGCCATCTCCGGTTCCTACAACTATCAGAGCCTTGCCTTGCAGCGATGGATTGATGCGGGAAGGTCATTTCAACAGCCGGCTGCAACCCACCAACCTGCGCGCCTGGTCGACGAACGGTGTGGTGCTCGATTTTGAGTACTGCTTCAATGGCACGGTCAGCGACTTTGCGCAGGCCTGCAGTGTGGCACCGGTGCAGCGATCAAAGCTGCGCGGGCTGCCGACAAGGTCGACGATGCCCTCGACGCAGCCCGAACCGCAGACAATGTGGCCGACGCCGAGAGGTCGGCTGGCAAAGCTAGGAACCCGTTTGGTAGCCTAGGAAAGCCTGACCACCGGCAAACGGTCAAAGAAGAAGCAGCCAAGTTCGGAAAAGAAGGGAGAACAGAAGTTACTGTCAAGACCCCTGGCGGAGAAAAGAGCTCTCGGCGCATAGATGCTGCTCGCATAGTGAACGACAAACTCAAAGAGGCCGTACAGGTCATTCGGCCAAACAAGAACGGCACTCCTCCCGCGCGTGAAGTCAGAGCTGCTCGAGATATCGAGAAGGCTACCGGGTAAAACCCCAAATGGTTCCAGTGCGCCCACTGAAGGAGCAGTAGGAATGGGACGGCAAATACATTTTTACATGTTAGCTGAGGACCGCGATGCCTTTTTTCATTTTGTTCAGCAGCGCGACCCTGTAGTCGTGACCCTCAGAGATGCGCATACTGCTGTGGTCGAACCTGTTGCTGACATCGCCGCCGATGACCGCGAAATACTTTGCCTCTGGAACCGCAGAATCCTGCCAAGCTTAGAGCGTGAGTGGGTGCCGGAGTCACGCATGGGGCCATATTACACCGTGGACCTCATTCGAATGCCGGTCTTGGAGTTTTCAAGTTCGTTCCATGCGACCTGGAGAGGAAAGCCGGCGCTCGGTCAGGGTCGCTTATATGGGATCTTTGATGCGGACTTGGGGAAACCTCCCGAGTTCCAACAATGGTTTGAGACTCTCGTGCGATGGATAAAAAAGAACTTCCGCCGGAACCCGACAGGGTTGGGGGGCTACCTCGGACCAGCAGCCTATGAGTTCTTTGAGAAAGGCGGTTACTTGTTGCCGAACTTCATCCCGCCCAGAACGAAGGAATGGCTGGACGTGATCGGCAAACAGCATGCCCGGCCAAAAGCGCCTGCTGGGTCACGACACTTCACCAAAGCACGGCGCTAGACACAGGTCTATTCAATAACGAGCCAGCTCCTGTAACCGTTCGCTGTGTGGATAGGGTCTAAACAATTGGCCTGGTTCCGGACCTGAGCCACAATCTGAATCGAAAGGGCATCCAACAACGGCAATGTGGCGCGGATCACCAACCACCGCGAGCCAGCGCGGAGCCAGCGGTTCACCTACGACGAGCTGAATCGCATCCAGACGGCGCAGACGCAGGCCACGACCGGGCCGCACGCCTGGGGGCTCGCGTTCAGCTATGATATCTGGGCGAACCTGTTGTCGGCT
>DATLYA010000262.1:0-7298 GCA_035575235.1 Candidatus Methylomirabilota bacterium | reverse complement strand
TATTTATATGATCAGACCGGCACATTCCTCTGGGGTTTCGTCGCTCTGGGACTTGGCGCGACAGTCGGCGCGCTGGCGTTGATTCCGGTGATTGGCGATGAGAGAAGAAGAAAACAAGAGAAGGCAAAACCCCGCGCGGCTGCGGCGCCGTCAGCGCTCACAGTGAAAGAAGCCGCGTCCTCGTAGTCATTAATGAGTTTTTATGCTGCTGCAGCTATCCAACCCGTATCACGCAACACGTATACAAAAGTGAAAGGAGGGGTTCAGTATGGTTACAAAAGGCGTCTCTCATATCGCTATCGGCGTGCGCAACATGGACAAATCGCTGCATTTTTACCGCGATCTACTAGGGTTTCAGGTTGTGCGCGATGAGGTGCAAAAAACCAAAGGAACAGTCTTGCCTGCTGTCTATAAGGATCCTCACGAGGAACGGCGGGTCGCCACGCTGTACTGGAAGAGAGGCAAAGGGGAAGCGTTTCTGGTGTTGTCCGAGCATAATGACAAGCCCGTCAGCGGCGAAGCGATTAAGCTGGATCAGATCGGCATTCATCACTTTGCCTTTTGGGTGGAGAACCTGCCACAGGTCTACGAAGAATTGAAGGCGAAGGGGGTTGAGTTCGTCGTGCCGCCAACCGTCACAAAAACAGCAGACGGCAATTTCAACAGCGCCTTCATTCGCGACCCGGACGGCATCTTAGTGCAACTGGACGAGTTGGTCGAGTAACGCAGCCATTTGCGTCACATAGTCATCGGACTCTTGGGTCATTGAGGACAATGAAGTCATTAAGTCATCGGGTCATTGAATCATTGAAGACGAATCAAGACTATTCTTCAATGGCTCAGTCACTGACTGATGGAAGTCTTCTTCAATGACTCAATGACTCAATCGCTCAATTACTAAATTCTTCAATGGCTCGATGACTCAATCTCGTAATGGCTCAATTGCCCGAGGTTTCTATGGCTGCTCCATACACGCTTACCATCGCCCAAGCCGCGGAGCACATTCGCACGCGGCAATTGTCGCCGGTCGAGTTAGTCCGTTCGTGTCTCGAACGGATCGACCAACTTGAATCGCGCTTGCAAGCCTGGGTCACGGTGGACCGCGAGGGCGCGCTTGCTGCCGCACGATACTGTGAAGATGAAATCAGGCACGGGCAGTATCGCGGGCCGCTGCATGGCGTTCCAGTCGGGCTCAAAGATATTTTCTACACCAAAGGGTTGAAGACCACCGCCGGCTCCCCTATCTACGCCGAGTTCGTGCCGGACTATGACGCCACTTCCGTTCAGCGGCTAAGAGACGCCGGCGCCATTATTCTTGGCAAGTTGCAGACGACCGAGTTTGCTGCGCTGAAGCCGTCGCCGACGCACAATCCGTGGAATCTAGAGCATACGCCGGGCGGATCAAGTAGCGGCTCGGCGGCGGCGGTGGCGACAGCGATGTGTCCTGCCGCGCTCGGATCACAGACGTATGGTTCAACCATTCGACCGGCGGCGTACTGCGGCTGCGTGGGGTTGAAGCCAACCTATGGACGCGTGAGCGCGCACGGGTTGTTTGCGCTCTGTTGGAATCTTGATCACGTGGGCCTCTTTACCCGTACGGTGCGAGACGTCGCCATCCTTCTCTATGTGCTGGCCGGCGATGATCCGCTTGATCCGGCATGCGCCACGATCCCTGTACCTGATTACCGTTCAGCCTTGCTCAATCCCTTGCCGCCGCGCATTGGCCTGATGCGTGAGTTTTTCTTAGAAAAAGCGAACGCTGAGACACGCCGGCACGTGGAAGCTGTAGCCGAACGTTTTGTTCGCGCCGGCGCCCAGGTTGAAGAGGTGCATTTACCCGCAAGCTTTGTCGGCGAGCAGGAGGCGCATTTCCAGATGCTGTATGCCGAGGCGGCGGTCGCGCATGCCGAGACGTATGCAACACATAAAGACCGCTACAGTCCACAGATGCAAGACATGATTGAAAAGGGAAAACAGATTTCTGCAGACCAGTATATTCGGCTACGGCGGCATCAGCAGCGCTTCCGGCATGATATGGAAATCCTGTGCCAGTCCGTCGATGTGTTGTTAACTCCTTCAACACCCACACCTGCGCCAAAGGGCTTACACTCAACCGGGGATCCCTCGTTCAACGGTCCTGCCAGCTTCAGCGGTCATCCGAGTCTTGGGCTCCCCTCAGGATTGAGCGCCGATGGTTTGCCGCTCAGCATTCAACTCATGAGCGCGGCGTTTCGGGAAGACAAGTTGATCGCCGCGGGACAGTGGTGTGAGACGGTATTGGCTTTTCGGGAGCGACCATCACTGTAGCTGTTCAACTCACCAGTAAAATTACCCCGGCCACGATCAACACCGTACCGAGCGCGTCAGCGCGGGAGACGCGTTCCTCTTCTTTCAGCGTGAAGTGACTGAGCGTCACTGTCACCAATGGCGCAGCGGCGGTCAAGGGGGCAACAATGGATGCCGGAATATATTGGTGCGCGGCGAAGAAGCTAAACACACCCAGCGTGGAGCAGAGCCCGGCGGCAATGAAACACCACATGACCCACTTTGGCATCCCAAACAGTTCCCGCATCTGGCCGCTCAGGAGGAAGTATCCGGTATACACCACCGTGCTCGCGACCATGCCAATGCAAGCGCCTAGCAGCGGCTCGTTGCTGATGCGCAATCCAAATTTGATAAGGATTGGGTTCGTACTGTAACATAGAGCGGCAAGGAGGGGATAGAAGAGATCCTTCGGAGTCATAGCGCGTACTTCTTTTACCGTTGTTGCTTTATCCTTCAACTTTGCCGCTGACGCGACGGAGTTTGTCTTGAGCTCCGTCGAGGAACTCAGCAGGAGGGGCTACGACTTCGACCTTTCCCCGCTGTTGCCCCGTCAACACGGCAATCCCACTCACAATGCACAGCACGCCGAGTAGAATTCTGAGTGTAATATGCTCATGGAGAAAGAAGAGGGCGAGAATCGTGGTAAACAATGGAGAAGAGTTGATCAGCGGCGTCGCGCGCGCCGCGCCTAACCGTTTCACTCCTATGTAGTTGAATAGACGACCGAGACAAGGACCAGTGACGCCCACTGCCGCAAACCATAGCGCCGCTTGCGGAGCAACCGCGTCCGGAACCGGCCGCGGATAGAAAAGGAACACGCCAAGCAACAGCGGGAAACTGGCTCACAGTCCTACAACAACCGCCACGGATGGACTCGCATGCGCCAGACCTTTACGCACAAAGACGGGGATGGCGCCCCATAAGAGCGCTGACATCAGGGCGAGACTTTCACCAATCCACATGAAACCTCCAACAAGACGGCAGTCAGCTCTCAGCTATCAGCTTTCAATCACGACAGGAAGAAGTGGAGCATCGGAAAGCAAGGGCCTGATCGGCTTTCCCTGTGTTCGTCGCCGGATTCGCCGTTGTCTCTTTTCTTATCCTTTATTTCCTGGTAGTCCCTGAACCAATCCGCGAAGACGTACGCGCGCTGGAAACGGCGGCGCAGGAAGTGAGGGGATAGCATGACACAGGGGATGAACAAAAAAATTCTGGCGCTGTTGGGGATCGGACACATGATGGTGGACCTCAACACCGGCGCCTTGCCCGCACTCTTGCCCTTTCTTAAAAACGCCTTTGGGCTGTCCTATACCATGACCAGCACGCTTGTCCTGGTCGCCAATCTGTCTTCCTCGCTGATTCAACCTATCTTTGGTCATCTGTCGGACCGCAGCGCGCGCGCGTGGCTGTTGCCGTTCGGAGTCATGGCGGCGACCTGCGGCATGGCGACCCTTGGGTTAGCGCCGAATTTCGCCGGCCTGCTCCTGTTGATTTTCATCAGCGGCATTGGCATCGCCAGCTACCATCCCGAAGCCTATAAAACCGCTTACCTGGCGACTGGCGAGAAAAAAGCAACAGGTATTTCGCTTTTCTCGGTGGGCGGCAACATCGGGTACGGTCTCGGCCCTCTGGCAGTCGCCTTTTGTTTGACCATGTTTGGTCAGCGCGGCCTGTTGCTCTTGTGGCTGCCAGGACTGCTAGTCGGCGCCTTGTTTTTGTGGGCGTTACCCTGGCTTTCTCGCAACAACACCGCCACGGCGCAGCAGCAGAGCGATGCAACCGCACCAGCGCCATACGCACTGACGGTGGTTCTAGGCATTGTGACTTTAGGCGCCTGCGTGCACTCAGGCATGGTGACGTATGTGCCGCTCTATTTTTCTGCGCGCGGAGACGGCGCGGTGGTCGTCGGTTCATTGCTGTCGCTCTTTCTTATCTCGGGGGCCGTAGGAACGCTCATCGCCGGCCCTCTATCCGATCGCATCGGCCACAAAAAATTTCTCACCGTGAGTATGGGCGTCCTCTGTCCCTTGATCATTGCGTTCCTCCGCTCAAGCGGACCAGCCAGCATCGTCATCCTCACGGTCATCGGCGCATGCTTATCACCCATGTTCTCGGTCACGTTAGTGATCGCGCAAACGTTGATGAAAGGACGTCTCGGGGCTACGGCAGGATTGATGACCGGACTCGGCATTGGCGCGGGAGGACTCGGGGTGACCGCGCTCGGCAAGGTTGCAGACGCCTGGGGCGTTGAAACAGCCATGCATATCATCAGCATTCTGCCCTTGCTGCCGTGGAGTCTTGTGCTCTTCTTGCCGTCCAGCCCGGCGCCGCAGACTGCGCCTCAAGGCAGTCTGCAAATGGCCACGGCGGAAGGAGAGTGAGCAGCATTGCTTGTCCCGCATATGCCGGTGTGGTAGGCTGCGTTTATCCTGAGAAGTTAGACGCGCCCCAACTGAGTTGGTTCATTATTCACCAAACCCCAAGAACCTCACTCGTTGTTCTTGGGGTTTTTCTTTTATGGAGGTTTTCGTGCCAGGAATACATCGAAGCCGTGGCGGAGGCGGAAGACGGCGACGGTCTGGAGAACCAGGGATGCACAAGCAGTCAGAACGCGAAGCCATTGAAATGACCGGCAAAGTGATCGAAGTGTTGCCAAACGCGTTCTTTCGCGTGCGTCTTGAGAATAACCATCTCGTGTTAGCGCATGTGGCCGGTAAAATGCGCAAATTCTTTATCAAGATTATCTTGGGAGACACGGTAACGGTGCAGCTCTCTCCGTACGATCTAGAGCGTGGACGCATCACGTTTCGTCATCGCTCGTAGCGTCGCCCGTCTCTCCCCCCTCAGGCGTGCTCACAAAGAAGCGAGCGCGCCTTGCCACTCTTTTTCAAGCTTCCGACTCTCTTCATCCGAGAGGGCCAGTAAGCGCGGATGCGGATCCAGCAATACTCCAGCAGTGGGGTGAACGTAACGCCGTTGTTTCTCGGAAAAGAACACCAAGGTTCCAGCGGCTAAGAGTTGGCGTGAGGAGAAATAGTAACTCGACTCGGTGCGGTACGCCTTCATGAGAGATGGCTCCTTTCTTACTGCGATGGCGGCGCGTGCGGCCCGGGAACATCTGGCCAACCCCTAAATTGAAGGCAAGTCAGAGGAACCTGTAACGGCACGGGGATCTGTTATTGATGGTATAGGAGCCCTGCCGGAATAACAAGCTGCTCTCAGGCTTTCCTCTCTCGCTGCTGACTTCAGTATAGGACCCATCGCACGTTCAGCAGTATGATCCTGAAAGCAAATTTCAAAGGGCGAGAAAGGACCAATAAAAGCAATGGCAATCTGATCTACCTGTCCTCGCTGGAGGCTGGTTCAGTATGGCCGCCGAATTGCCGCCGCAGAGCGGATAACAGTTTTTCCGCAAACGTGTGCTGCTGCCGGGAACGGAAGCGCGCGTATAATGCCGCCGATAACACTGCGGCAGGCACGGCCTCTTCAAGCGCCGTCTGGACCGTCCACCGCCCTTCGCCCGAATCCTGCACGAAGCCAGTGTACCGCGAAAGCAGCGGATCTTCCGCCAGCGCCCTTGCCGCGAGATCGAGCAGCCATGAGGAGACGACGCTCCCGCGCCGCCATACTTCCGCAATATCAGCAAGGTCAAAGGTGTAGCGATATTCTTCCGGTCGTCCTTCTGCGGCGGCGTTGCTCAGAATGTCGAATCCTTCAGCGTAGGCTTGCATTAATCCATACTCGACGCCGTTATGGATCATTTTGACAAAGTGGCCAGCCCCAGCGGGGCCGCAGTACACATATCCCTCCTCTGCAGTACCGAGGCGATGCTCACGTCCCGGGGTTCGCGGAAGGGATCCCGCGCCCGGCGCCAGAGCGCGAAAAATAGGATCGATCCGCTGCATGACGTGTTGTGGTCCGCCGATCATCAGGCAGTAGCCTCGCTCAGCGCCCCAGACGCCGCCGCTCACGCCGACATCACCGTAATGAATGCCTTTGACGCGTAATTCCTTGGCGCGGCGCACGTCATCTTTGTAGTAGGAGTTTCCTCCATCGATAATGAGATCGTCCGCCTCCAGGCGTTCCGCCAACGCAAGGATCGTGCGCTCCGTGGGCTCCCCTGCAGGGACCATTATCCACACCGCGCGCGGCCTCTGGAGCGACGCGGCAAACTCGTCAAGTGAACGCGCGCCAACCACCCCTTCATTGATCAATCGCTGGACATTCTCTTGGTTAATATCATAGACAACACACTGATGTCCGCCGCGGAGCAGACGGCGGACCATGTTCGCGCCCATTCTGCCAAGGCCAATCATGCCGAGCTGCATGTCGTCTTCCTTTCATGCCTCCAATGCATGGTACAAAGCCAGAGGGCCCATTCATCCCAACTGCGCCAGAATATGACAAAGAATCCGGAAGCCGTCGCGCATATGGCTCATTTCGGCGAATTCGTTCGGCGCGTGGTAGGCGTCCATCCGTCCGAAGCCGGTGATCTGTACATCAAATCCGTGACGCTGGAGGAAGCGAACGTAGGGCAGCGTGCCCGTGAGGGCGAACGGGCGCGCCTCGGACCGGACTGCAGCAATGGCGTCAGCAAGCGCGAGATACCCCGGCGACAAACGGTCACACGCGACACCGCCACTGGGCGCGCCAATTGCTTCAAATTTGACTGTTCCTATTGCCTCGCCGAGAGCATATCGGCTGGGCCCCAATATCGGCAGCTCGCGCACATCAAGATTGTTAATGAACGCAAGAGCGCCGGCTTTCACTTCCTCCGGCGAGTACCATGGCGTCAGGCGAATGTCTCCTTCAATAATCGCCCTGGCGGGAATCTTTGTCAGCGTATCGTTTTCTACTTGCACCCGCGTGGGCTTCAGCGACGAGGGCGCGAGAAAGCCATATTCCTTTTCCTTCGGATGCGGCGGGTAATTCCGATAGAACCACTCTTGCAGTTTCTGCACCGCCAGAAACGC
>DATLYA010000261.1:0-13835 GCA_035575235.1 Candidatus Methylomirabilota bacterium | reverse complement strand
TCTGTCTACCCGTACAATTGGCAGACTGCAAATTTAGCTGCAGACGAAGCTGAATACGCTCTGGCCGCCTAGTGCGGCTAGCGTCTTACCGGTTCGCGCCCGTAGGGCTGGCTAAGACGTCATAAATCGGGATAGGGCTTGTCTTATGCCGGGGGAGGCAAACCCGAATCTTCACTCGGCTGGTCTCTGAGTATCCTGCTCATGGGAGACGAGGAGACAAGAGCAAAACATGAGCTATGCATTGTAGACACTTTCGGTAGACCACTCTCGGACGCGGGTTCAATTCCCGCCGCCTCCACGTCTCCCTAAGTATTATCTCTACCCGTTTAATAGTTCGCCAAGCGCAGTGCTAGTACACCGTCACACCGAAAATGAGGGATTGTCATGGCGAGCGTAGCAAAGCAATCTCTCTGTGGGGGAAGGTCAGATGAGCGAGAGTGCTTCGTCGCTGCGCTCCTCGCACTGACTCCTCAAATTCACCATGGAGGACTACTTGCAAGAGCGATAGCATAAGCTGATCCGTCAATCGAGCAGCCGTCCCTTTCGCGCAGCGGCGTTCTTCAGTAAAAACGAACCTACATAATCGGGCAGTGTGGAGGCGCTATGGGGTTTCGTTTCTTTAAACGGATGAATATTTTACCCGGCGTGCAACTTAATTTAAGCAAAGGCGGCGGCTCAGTTTCCCTTGGTCCACAAGGCGCGAAGCTGACAGTAGGAACATCGGGGGCCCGGGTGACGTTTGGTATTCCTGGGACAGGTCTGTTCTACACCACCAATTTTTCTTTAGGCAAATTAGGCCGACTCTTTGGTCAGTCCTCTGGAGACGCTGAAGTACAGGAACCCACTCACTCGACCGCCCAGGATGGCGAGACGCGAGTTTCAGCGCCGGCTGATCAGGAACGATTGCCGCCAGACTTCTTCGATCAGCTTTCTGTTCCAGATGATCAAAAAGAACTGGCCGCTGGGTGCCAGGCGTTAGCGAAAGGCGATGAGGATGAGGCCTTGGCGCACTTGCGCCATGCCACGCATCTTGGCGACGGGGCGTTCCTGGCCGGCGTGCTCGCCCTCAAAAAAGGACAGTTGCAAGAAGCCGCACAGTACCTCACGGCGGCAGCCGCTCAGGAAAACGAATTAGGGCGGCGTCTTTCCAGATATGGCGTTGCCGCCATGCTGAGCCTGGCAGTGACGGAGGAAGTCTCTGCCCATGTCGGTCCGGACATTCGTGGAGTGTTGCTGACGTTGGCGGAGGTGTATCAGCGGCAGGAGAAGCGAGCCGAGGCGATTCGGTGTTTGGAACGGTTGCGGGAATTGGAGCCTGCGGATGTGCTGGTGAAGCTCTCGCTGGCTGAATTGCTGATGGAAAACGGCGCACCTGCCAAGGACATCTGTCAAACAGTTGTGCAGCTCGCGGAGAAAGTAGAAAATGATACTGCAATACATACCGCGCTGTTGTTGTATAAAGCGAAAGCGTTGCACATACTGGGGTTGTTGGACGTCGCGCGAGAAATTCTGACCGACGCCTTGAAACAGAAAAAAGGGCGTTCGACGGACTTGCTGCGCGCCTTGCGTTATGAGCGCGCATTGGTTTATGAAAGTCAAGGAGAAAGGAAAAGGGCGCGGGCGGAGCTGGAGAAGCTCTACGCCGAAGCGCCGGAGTACGAAGATGTAAAGGCTCGGTTGGGGCGGTAAAGGAAGACCGCTCCATCAAGTCATTCGCCGAGGCGCTGTGGAGGGCAGGAAAGTGTTCTCCGAGGCGAAGGGAAGCGTTCTATGTGTTGTTCTCACTGTCGTGAGAAGATGTTCCTGCACGTGCACAGACCTCACAAACAAGAACAGTGGCGCTGCCGGCGGTGCGGAATCGTACGGATGCGATCAGCTCGCTATCGTCGCGCCCACAACAAAACGCACTGGCGACACAGTGCTGTCAGGGGAGGTGGCTGATGTGGAGGAAGACAAGTGCTCTCGTTGGGTTGCTGTCGATGTGGACGTTGGGAGGATGTGAGCCGGATTCTGCGGAGAAGATCGCCAGACTGCAAGAGCAATTACAAAGCCTCACTCAGCAACTGAGTGAAACCAGGAAACAAGTAGACGGATTGCAAGAGGCGAATCAGCGGGCGGTCAAAGCTATGGAGGATCTTGAAACGACGCTCGGGCGACTGAATATTGCCGTCCCTCCTCCCTCTTCTGCGCCACGTACCGCCGCTACGCTGGCAAAACAAGCAACTGTAGCGACCGCTGCGAAGGAAAGTGTTGCTTCAGCTACGGCAAAGAATGGCGAAGGAGCGGCATCCCTGCCAGGAGCGACATCAGGAAAAACTGCTCCAAAGGCGATTGCTGAGCAGGATATTTCTCCATTTGCGCAGCCGCAGCAGGGGAGGCCAACGGAAGTGTTGGTGGCAAAGGCGACTCCTATAGAGCCTCGGGCAAGTGACGCACGCCCCGTCCAGCCGGTTCAGGCTGAAGGCGTTCCTCCCCCAGAGGAATTATCTTCCTCTGTAGGGAAACAGCTTGCGGTTACCGGAAAACGGGTTTCTTGCAGTCAAGTATGGCGATACTTAGGCCGGGGAAAAAGCGTAGAGGCGACGGCGCATGCGCTTGGCGTATCAGTGTCCGCTATTCAGACGTGTGAGCAGAAAGTGGGACACAGCAGCGCGGGGCGGTAAGGTCCGAAGGGTGATTTCCCCCTGGTTCAGAGAGGACAGGTGTAGGCGGAGACGCGAAGACGCAGAGAAGCTCCGCCACGAGTCTCCTGTTTTGCGTCTCTGCGTCTTGGCGTGACAGGGATTGCTGCACTGCGCTCGCCATGGCGCCTTGACTTTACGCCATCCTGGAGGAGTTTTGTCCTATAGTCCTTAGGGAGTAGCCGCAGGTTTCTGCGCCGCCTTCTCACGCATGGCGACATAAGCGGCTATGAGGCCAGGAAGATCAATGGGCGCTTCCGTCTCGCGAATCTTTCCCTCAGGTGCAATAGAGTTTTCCGATCCTCCTGGAGTCAGCAGAACGTACCGTTCGCCTAAAAGTCCTTTAGTTTGAATTGATGCAATGACATCATCCTGAAGGCGGACATCGTTGCGCACGCTCAGCGCCACAGTAGCCCGTGCGTCGTTCAACTCAATTGCCGTCACACGGCCAATGCGAACTCCGGCAATTTCGACCGCAGCCCCCGGTGTTAACCCGCTTGCGCTTGAGAAGTCCGCGTAGACGGTATATTCCCACCCGCCTCGCAGATTGAACTCTCCGAGGGTCGTGAACAAATAGGCGAGCGACGCCACTCCAAGAATGATAAATCCAATCACGTCTGCGCTTAATCGTACTGCTTTCATGTGTATTATCCTGGGCTCAGGCTTTGGGAAGCTCTTATTTCTGTGCGACGATGATGTTGGCTTCGCTGCGCACGGTGGCGTTGCCGGCTTCTGGCGCGCTCACGTTAAATGAAATATCCACGTCTTCGAGGATGACATCGGCCTCCGCTGACAGATTTTGCAAACGGCCGGTGGGGTCTTGAAAGAAAGCGATCGGATCGCCGGGATCAATCGTGCCGTCTTGATTGACGCCGGCTTGATCAAGAAGAAAAACGATAGTCAGGTCTCCTGCCGCCAAATGGGGCACAATAAAAGAACGGTCTTCTCTCACCACAGCGACTTCGGCGTCGCGAAAATCCTGAAAAGTTCCAGGATCTTTCAGATCGACGAATACGAACACCACAATGGGCCGCGTGGTCGCCGGACGGATATTGAAAAGATTGCCTCGGACCGTGCCGTTTTCCACTACGCGCGTTCCGCTCTTGCCGCCGCCGCTTTGAGCGCCGAAGCGCAGCGCGGACTCGCTTTTACCTATACGAAGGTTGCCCTCTTTTTTGTTGCCAATGACCAGGTCGTCGCCACAGCTCGCCGCCACGCAGCAAAGCAGAGCACCTGCCCACATCCTCACACGGGTTCGCCTCCACATGCCGCCTTTATCTCTAGAACAAATGCAGCGCGTCGTCAAAAGCCGGCTTTTAGAGTATACGGCGAAATTCTGGCTTTGGGGAGCGCCTCATCTTCGGAACTCTCCTTGCGTGCGTCTCTGATCCTCTCTACAACAGGGAACTCAGGCGGTGAGACGACTGTCGCCAGTGAGATTCGTTGCCAGTTACTGAGGGAAATGAAACGTGTGGTGTCTGCGTGTGTTTACGTTCACTCTAGGGGTGCTGTGTGTTCTTCCGGATATCAGCCGTGCGCAAAGGATACAGTCTGATCGCATCACGCGTGGGAGGTATATATTCGCCTTGGCGGGCGGCTGTGGATGCCATACGCCGAAAGATGGACCTGTCAACGCTGGGGGAAGGCCACTGAAAACCCCGTATGGGACATTCTATGGAACAAATATTACGCCAGATCCTGTGCATGGCGTCGGCAACTGGACTGATCAACAGATTATTGACGCCATTCGCCTTGGCATCCGTCCCGATGGATCGGTGATGAGTCCGGTGATGCCCTACCCGGCGTTCAATGAGATGAGCGATCAAGACGTGAGTGATTTAGTGGCCTATCTACGCACGTTGCCGCCTGTAGCGCGTGCAAACCAGCCGCATGAGTTATGCGTGCCCTTTCCCGGCTTGGCGATGCGAGTATGGCGCTGGCTTTTCTTCACTCCGCGAAACGCCTCGCAAACGCCCGCCGCTGGACTCGAACGTGGCCGGTACATCAGCGAACATTTGGCGCATTGTCAGGAATGCCATACCCCACGGACGATTTTCGGGACACTGGATCGCTCACGCGATCTGGCTGGTAATGCAGAGGGGATAGATGGCGAGATAAGCCCGAATATTACGCCGGAGCCGAAGACCGGTATCGGCGAGTGGACGGAGGAAGAGATTGTCGCTCTCTTGCAGACGGGCTTCAAGCCGAATTTTGATAATGTACAAGGTTTGATGGCGTTAGTCATCGATGGGGTGTCCGAGGGAGGCTACAAGGACATGACGCAAGAGGACGCCATGGCGATCGCTCACTACTTGAAGAGCGTGCCGCCCATCGTGCATCGCGTGAAGAAAGAAAAAGAGGAAAATCATTAAGGTGTAGAGAGGAGGATGAAATGAAGCGAGGATTGACGTTTGCCGCGATTGTGGTCGCCGGCGGGCTATGGGCGTTCGGGATCGGTTCGGCGCATGAGGATCACGCCAAGCATATTCCCGATAGTAAAGAGATTATTGCATTCCGGACCTATCTGATGGAAAACATCGGGGATAACGCCAAAGAGTTAGATAAGAAGGCGAAAGCCGGCCAGATTGCGACGGCGAAGGTCAATGCGCAAGCGATCGCCCTCCATGCCACGCGTATCCCTGATTTATTCCCACAAGGCAGCACGTCAGCGACTTCCAAAGCAAAGGACGAGATCTGGCAGAAATGGGATGAATTCACGAAAGCGTCTGACACCCTGAAAACCGAAACCGATCGGTTAGCCGTGATGATCGCGGAAGGGAAGACAGCTGAAGCAACCACCCAAACGAAAAAGGTCTTTGGGGCCTGCAAGAGTTGTCACGATTCGTTTCGTAAACCAGAGAAGAAAGAATAAAAAAAAGAAACAAACTGTGCTTATGGGCTCACTCCTAAAGATGGATATGAGTTTATTTTATGAGCACAAGAGTTGCACCCATAGCTCGGCATGTTTACAATACCAATTATTGATGAAGCCACGGCGCCTGTCTTCCCCAACAGCGCATGTGGATCAAAGCCCTCAGGTTCCCCTCCTTTTCCTGAGGGCTTTTCTTTTGTGCGTTCTGGCCCCTTTACTTGCGCCCGTATAGGAAACGTGAGATACATTGGAGAAAATACTTCTCTATAAGGGTACATGGCGTGCCTGGTGCTATGAGTTTTCGCGCCCTTTCTAGTCGTGACGCCGTCCTGAGCAGTGCGGAAAATTTTGTGCTGTATCTCCTGTTGGAAGCTAAACCTCAGGAGAAAAATGGCGGCGCACGATTGCCGCTCAATCTTGGGATTGTGCTGGATCGTAGCGGCTCTATGTACGATGAAAAACGCCTTGACTATGTGAGTGAAGCGGTCAAGTACTTGATCGATCAACTAGGGCCGGACGATAGAGCTGCAATCATCGCGTTCGCTGATAAGGCGGCTGTAGTGGCGACCGCCGACCAGTTGCAGCAAGACAAAGCCCGCGTGAAACGAGCGATCGATGATATTGACCTCCTGGAAATCGGCGGCGGCACCCAGATGGCTCTTGGCATGGAGGCCGCCCTCGCCGAGGTCGAGAAATACTATTCTCCTTCTCGTCTCAATCGCTTGCTCATTCTCACTGATGGTCAGACCTACGAAGAACGCAAATGCTTAGAGCTGGCGCGCACTCACAAAGGCCGCGTTACGTGTAGCACGCTTGGCGTTGGCATTGAGTTTAATGAAAAGCTCTTGATGGAAATGGCCGAGGCGAGCGGCGCGAATTACCACTTCATTAGCGACCCTGCCTCCATCCCCGGCATTTTTTCGAGCGAATTAGTTGGTCTGCGCAACGTGGCGCTAACGAATGCGCGGATGGAGGTACGGCTGAGCGCCGGAGTTGAGCTCAAGGAGGTGTTTCGCGCCAGCCCGCAAATTTACCCGTTTAAAGAGACGGCGCTGAACGCTGAACGAATGTTTTCATTGCCGCTAGGCGATATTGAGGCGGGCGTGGCGACGTCGGCGTTGCTGGTATTAGTGCTGCCGCCACGGAAGCCTGGACGCGTGCGTATTGCGCAAGCGTCGCTGTTCTATGACCTCCCTGGCGCGCCAGGACAATGTGAGAGCACAGAGGCAGTCGTGACGTACACCCTTGACCGCGCCGCTCTCGGTAAGGCTGATGTGTACGTCATGAATCTCGTTGATCAAGTCAGTATTGCCAAAATGCAAATGCAGGCTGAAGCTGCGGCGGCGGCGGGCAATATTGATAAAGCCACTCGCTTGCTGGGGAACGCTATTGCTGGAACCCAACGGCTAGGGCACACCAAAGCGACCCAAGCGCTTGTGTCATTGCAGAATGAAATGAAGAAAACACAAAGCCTCACGAGCCGTGCGGCGAAAACTCAGCTGTTAACAGCGCAAGCGACGCTGCGGAAGACGCAACTGCTAGATCCAGACAGCGTCAAAGAGGCGCTCCAGGAGTGACAAACAATTGAGTCAAAACGTATGAGCGACTACCCCAGAGTGACAATGCACATCATGAATGTTCCCCACCCAGGACAGTTGACCCTTCTGTTCTCAGCACCTATTCCTGATTCCTTGAAGGAGGCTCCCTATGATCCAATGTGCTGAGTGCGGCCATGAGAATATGGATGGACTTGAATACTGTGACGCCTGCGGGGCCAAACTGCCGGCTGCCACTCCGCTCCCTGCGCCGGAAGTCAGGGTTGCGGCGGCTGCTCCAGCTGAGAGTCAAGCTGCCGTTTCTGCGCAACCCACCTCAGCGCCTAGCGACGTCTCAGTTGCGCCCCAGCCAAGAGGGAAATTGACGATCATTCGGGGCGGCACGATAGGAAAAGAGTTTCTGTTGCAGAGTGGAGATAACTTGGTGGGACGCTGGGATCCGGATTCCGGCGCTTTTCCTGAAGTTGACCTGGAAATGGATGATCCCGAAGCGCGTATCTCGCGCAAGCATGCATTGATCCGTGTTGGAGATCAGATCTCTATTGAAGATATCGGGAGTCTGAACGGAACCTTCGTCAATCGGGGCCGCCGTTTGGAGCCCGGCTCTCCTGTCACTTTGCACGACGGCGATGAGATTATCATCGGCAAAACGTTCCTGCGGTTCACCCTTTCCTGAGGCGCGCGGCGCCTGAGGAACTGTTGGTGAGGATCTGATGGTTCCGCGCGCTCAGCAACCCTTAGTGCTTTCACTACTATTATGGTGTCCTGCCCCCAGTGTGAGCAGCAGAATCCTCCTGAAGAAACTTACTGCGCTGCGTGTGGAGCGGCTCTGGAGGCTGCTTCCTCTTCTGTTGCGCTAACGCCGCTTGCGCCCGGAACTTTGCTCGCTGATGGGGCGTACCGTATCGAATCAAGCGAAGCGCTCGATTTCGAAAATCGTTACCACGCCACACGTTCTGATCAGCCTGGAACTCGCGTACTACTGCGCGAACGCGCAGGCGTAGAGGCGGAAATCTTACGCGCAGTGTTCGAGAAGACCGAGGGCGTCTCTCACCCGGCGTTGGTAATTCCCGAGCGGTTTTTTGAGCAAGGGGACCGCGCGTATCTCGTGTTTCCGGATATTGCCGGGACAAGATTATCGGCGCGGGTGGGACTCTCCACGGAACGCGAAGCTGTCTCGTGGGGCATACAACTGTGTCAGGTGGTTGGCGCGTTACACCGCAATGGATTGTTGTGTGTGGAGTTGCCGCCGGATGGCGTGGTGCTCGATAAAGAAGGGCGAGTGCGGTTGACGCACGTCGAAAGTCTCAGCCGCAAGTCTGAGCCGCTTCATCTTAACGTTGTCGTTGACGGCTATGCCGCGCCCGAAGTGTACAAAGCTGGAAATGTTGGAGAACAGGTCGATGTCTTTGCCATCGGTGCGCTGCTGTTTTCTCTGGTTGTTGGCAAACGTTTGCCTGTCGAAGGTTGGGCCGTACACGCCGAGCCTCCAGTGTTCTATCCCGAAAAAGTGGTGTCGCCGGACTTCGAGCGCGTCTTGCGGAAAGCGCTAGCTGTTGAGGCGTCAGCGCGGTACGAGAGCGTCGATGCGCTCAAAGCCGCGTTGTTGACGTTAACCCGATTTCGCCGCGTGCGTTCAGCCTGGTTCACCGATGTCGGGAACGTGCGGGACCATAATGAAGATGCAGTTTTGGTAAAAGAGTATGGACAGGGAACGGTCTCGGGGAATACGTTTGCCGGGTTGTATATTGTTTCTGACGGCATGGGCGGGGCCGAGGCTGGCGAGGTGGCCAGTACGTTGACGATTCGTACGATCGCCCGTCATGTCGAGCAATCGTGGAGTGAGGGAGTCGCTCTTGATGCGAATGCCGGCGAGACGTGTATACGGCAAGCGGTGGAAGCGGCCAACGCTGCTATCCTGGGATATGTACAGCAGCATCCCGAGGCAGCTGGCATGGGCGCGACGGTCGTGGTTGCGCTCATACAGGAGCAGCGGTTAACCCTTGCCTGGGTTGGCGACAGCCGCGCGTATGTATGGGAGCGCGGCGTGTTACGACAAATCTCGCGTGATCATTCGCTCGTGGCGCGGCTTGTGGAAATCGGCCAACTCAGTCCAGCCGAGGCGCGGACACATGAGCATCGCAACGTCTTACTCCGTTCATTAGGCGCCCGAGAACAAGTGGCGGTCGATGTCGTGAGTTGCCAGCTCTCTCATGGCGTGCGGCTCATGTTATGTAGCGATGGTCTGACGGGCCACGTCGAAGATGACGCCCTCAGCGATATTCTGAGCCGTCATCGCGGTCCTTATGAGGCAGCTTTGGAACTTGTTGCGGCTGCCAACGCTGGTGGGGGAAGCGATAATATTTCAGTCGTGGTGGTGTTTTACGACTAGCGAGAATGCCGGCTATGCCCCGTAATGAAAATGGCCAGCTCGAACCTGGCACTGTGCTTGCCGGGCGCTATCATATTGAGCGCTTCCTCGCAGGCGGAGGCATGGGGCGTGTCTATCTTGCGCACGATCAACGCCTGGCCAACCGCCGCTGCGCCATTAAGGAAATCTTCGACCGCTTCAATAACCCCGAAGAACGTGCGCGCGCCATTGAGTATTTCCATCGTGAAGCCGATACGCTGTCCCAACTCAAACATCCTTCCGTGCCGGCTATTTTTGATCGCTTTGGTGAAGGGAACTGCCATTACCTGGTGATGGATTATATCGAAGGCGTCAACCTGGAAGACGAACTTGCGGCGCAAGGCGGCTCGTTGCCCGAAAGCCGTGTGATCGAGATCGCACGGGAATTATGCGAGGTCCTGATTCATCTGCATAGTTTTCGTCCCCCGATCATCTACCGCGACATGAAGCCGGGGAACGTCATTCTGACGCCAGAAGGCCGTGCGGTGCTTATCGATTTCGGCATCGCGCGCATTTTCACGCCGCAGGGGAAAGCGACGCTCATTGGCACGCCAGGCTTTGCTCCCCCCGAGCAGTACACAGGGAAAGTCGATGAGCGCTCAGACTTATACGGACTTGCGGCGACCCTGCATTATCTACTCACTGGTCGTGATCCCGAAAAACATCCCCCTTTTTCCTTTCCGCCAGTGCATACCCTCAAACCTGAAGCCTCGCCATTCCTGGCCTTGGCGATTGATAAAGCGCTGGCGTACAACCCAGAAGATCGCCCGCCCAGCGTCTCGGCGTTCAAAGAGATGTTTCTGTATGGATACGGAGTGGAGAGCGCGCAAGAACCCGCGTTTGGGACAAAAGCCGCCACGCGGCTCTTGGGCCCGCTTGACGCCCCGTTTACCACCTCTCTCGGCGAACCGGCGCCGCCGGAGCAGCGCCGCACGGGCAGCTTTTGGAAACGCGGGCTTGCCACTGTGCTGCTGATCGGCGCTGTATTATGGAGCGGTTATCAACTGGCGGCTCATCCCTACTGGCTTGAGGTCAATACGTGGATGCACATGGGAGAAAATATCCCCTGGGAAAAAATTGAGTCCTGGTTGCCTGAGGCCGGTAAAGTGTGGCTGCGTGGGTTTGTGGCGGATCTCCCGTGGGAACGAGAAAAGCGCCTGCGCGCGTTGCGTGAGGACCCAGCGGAATTAGTGTCGCTGAGAGTGTTTAACTCCACGCGGGACGGCGCTCCGCTGTCTGCGCAGAAGAACGCCTATAGTGAAAGCGAAGTCAAGTATTTGACTTGGGAGGCGACGCTCAAGAACCGCTTGGCGGGGATTGAAGGGTACACGTATCGGTTGGAGGGGCAATTCCTGGACCCAGAGGGCGGTGTGGCGGGAAAGAGTGAAGCTGGGCGGTTTGTCAGACCAGACGAAGCAGAAGTCTCCATGCGCGGCGTCACGCTTCTCGAAGGGCTGAAAGAGCGGGCGAAAGGCGATTATCAACTGAATTTATACCTCGCCGGGAAAAAGCTCGGCAGTCAAACAGTGCGGATTGAGGCCGAACCAAAGAAAGTCGCCGCGGCTCCGCCGCCTCGGGACGCGTCCCCGCCGCCTGGGGATGCGCTGACGCCTACTTCCGCCTCTCCAGCGACTGTGACGCCTTCACCCACGCCGGCCGAACTGGCCGCGATTGAGGAAAGCAAACGGCGAGCGGCAGAGGAAGAAAAACGGCAGGCGCGCCTCCAGGCAGCCAGACAAAAACCTCTTGATTTGGTAACAGTACGTTTTTTCAACACCGATCGCAACGGCAATCGTTTGCAGCCGCAGCCTGCCGAGGCTTTTGAGGTATCGCAAGTGCGGTTCGTCGCCTGGGAAGTAGTGTTTCGCAATAATCTCTTTAATCTTGAGCCCTCCTATCATCGACTTGAGGGCACATACCGCGGCCCGCGCGGACAAATTATTGGCACGGTGGAAGACCAGAAGGAAATTGGACAAAAAACGAAGCAAGTGTCTTTTACCGCGCGGTTAGGCAATTCCTCTGGCGGCGCCTTTGAGCCGGGCGTCTATCGTGTGGATTTCTATCTCGATGGCCGTCCATTTCTCTCGAAAGAATTCAAGATTAATGATGATCGAGGACGCGCTGCCGGCGTCTCTCCCTCATCCGCTCCTGTTGCGTCTTCTATTCCTTCTTCTGCTGCTTCCTCGCCTTCTTTGCCGTCATCGTCTGTGTTCGTCGGCAGTATCATGGGCATCGTGCCGGATCGCGAGCTCGATCTTGAGATCGATTTGCAGCAACAAGGCGATGGACGTGTGAGCGGGAATCTCACCATCAAGGCGCCAGGATACGGCACTGGCCTATTGGAAGGACGCGCGCATGGCCGCCAGATTGAATTCCATAGTGCTATAGGACGTGAAACCTATCACTTTGAAGGCTGGCGTGAGGGAGACCGCGTCAGCGGCACCTACCGATCTTTAACTTCGGGTGAAAAAGGCCGGTGGTCGGTCAAGGCGGAAGGTGGTTCGTCCTCGTAAAAGACGTAAGGCGCAGATCGTAAGGCGTAAAAGGAAAAGGAAAACTGTCGCTGAACGTTCGTGAATTTCCGCCTCACGTTGCACGTTTTATCTCATATGGAACTGTCACGAGAGCGGTTAGCGTTATTTGTCGGCGCAGGTATTTTGGGCGGCGTTGCCGGATGGGCAGCCGCTGAGCCTTTAGCAGCAGTCATGAACGTCTACCTGCGAGCGTTGCTGCTCGGGGCGGTGATTGGCGTTTTTGTGAGCTCGTTTCTTGGTGCTATTGAAGGGCTGAGCGCTGGTCACAAAAGTCAAACGTGGCAAGGCGTTCAGCTCGGCGCTATCGCGGGACTCGCTGGTGGCGCTGGGGGGCTTCTTGCTGGTGAGGTCGCTTTTGGACTGTTTGGCGGCATCGGCGGCAGGATTGTGGGATGGGGACTCTTCGGCCTTGCTGCTGGGCTTGGCGCGAGTTGGGTAGGACGTTCGTTTGCACGGCTGCGTAATGGCGCAATCGGTGGTTGTATGGGCGGTGCTGTTGGCGGGGTGCTCTATGAAGTGATGGCTGCCTTGTTTCCCCAGTCATTAGGACGCGGGGTAGCGTTGGCGCTCTTGGGCGCAGCGATCGGATTTGGCATTGGGTTAGTCAGCGAGATCTTCAAGCGTAGCTGGCTGATGGTCATTCGTTCGAAGAGCCGGAACGCCCGCGAGGGCAAGGAATATCCGTTGACGAAACCGCGCACTACTATCGGTCGTGCGGAAGAGAACGACATTGGCCTGTTCGGAGACCAAACAGTTGCGAATATGCATGCCTTCATTGATCGACAGCGCAACGGCTTCATCTTGGCCCGTGGCGAAGGGCTTGTGCGTGTCAATCAAAAACCTGTGACGCAGCCGGCGCCGTTGAAAAATGGCGACCGTATTGAGATTGGCGGCACGCTCTTTCTCTTCCGCGAACGTGCGGCGACGGTACTGCTTGGAGTGCTCATTCTGACTGCCGCGCCGTTGTGGGCTGCGGAGACCGCTGTGGTTTCGCTGTCCGCCCCGCGCTTGGGGAACTTCGCCAACGGTGGGGCGGTCGAACTCATTGTTGGCGTAACAGATACAAATGGGCAACCGATTGGGCAATTGCGACCTGAGCATTTTGAGGTGCGCGAGAATGGACGAGCGGCGCAGATTCTTGATTTTCATGGTGAGGATCAGGGAAAGCCTGTCGATGTCGTGGTGGTGTTTGATGTCACGGAAAGTATGCAACCGTATATCGATGCGATGAAAGAAGTCATCAGCGACTTCGCTGAAAAACTCGCGAAGGCGAATCGTGATTATCGCCTTGGCTTGGTGACATTTGAGGACTATGTCGTCCGCGATGATCCTGTGTTCACCCGCAGTGTGCGCGAGTTTAAGGGGTGGATCGGTGAGCTGCGCGCCGGCGGCGGTGGAGATGAACCAGAGGACTCGCTTGATGCGCTTATCGCGGCAAGCCGGTTCCCCTTCCGCCCTGAGGCGCAAGGAGTGTTGATTCTCATTACCGATGCGCCGAATCATTATCAGGGAGACGGCTCGGAAAAAATTTACGGGCGCGAGGTGACCCACCTGACCATGAAAGATGTCCTGGCGGAATTGAAAAGCGCTAACTTGATGGTCTTTGCGATCGCTCCTCCGCCGTTTCGCGCGGAGGATTTATTCAAGATCGCCAAAGAAACCGGCGGTCGCCACTACAACATCGCCAACGAAGGCGCGCACTTTCCCGAAGTCATCAATGAGATCGGTCGCTCCCTGGCGTCGCAATATTTTCTGACTTACGCCAGTCCCAATCCTGTTGAA
>DATLYA010000260.1:0-10802 GCA_035575235.1 Candidatus Methylomirabilota bacterium | reverse complement strand
TGGTAAACTGTTCATGGTTGCCTCCAGGGATGGGTAGTTTGGTCACTTCCCACCTTGAGACAACCCGGGCGCGGAGAGCAAGGGCTCGTCGCGCCCGTCACTCATACTCGCTCTGATCAAAAAAAACCGGGAACTACAGTTTTTTTATAGAAACCGAACGGACAGTTTGGCAGCCTTGCTCGTTCGATGGCAAAACGGAGGAGCGTTTTATGATGCAGCGGCTCTTGGCGCTTTCGGCGATACTTATTTTTTCACTATGGGCAGCGTGGGCGGAGGCCGGATTTTCTACGTCGATTATGAGGCCGACCGCGGTCGGCGCGAACGGGGTGATTAGCGCTTCGTTTCCGATAGGCGGGCAAAAAACCTCATATTATTTTTCTGCTCGTGTCCAGAAGGGCGATCTGCTTACGCAGATCGCCTTCGATGGCCGTAAGGGAGCTCCCAAACAGGTTGAGCTGGCGCTTCTCGGCGGCAATGCCCGTGTCGAGGATTCATATTGGATTCATGGCTCCGAGGAGAAGACGGAGTCTACCCGTAGTTTTCCAATTGATGCTGATGGAACACGCATCCTGCGGGTGACCGTTCAAGGTCCAGAAACGGGCGGTTTTCGTGTTGAGCTCGGCGGTTCGGCTTTCTTAGAGTCTACGTCGCCGCCTGCCGCAGCGCTGGAACATTCTCCCGAGATTGCTCTTTTACCATCTAAACCCCAAGAGACCGGAGCCGCTACGGTTTCTCCTCCCGTACAGTCTCTTGCCCTCTCAACAGCGGTGCAGAACCCTACTCCAATTGCCGCAAGCGGTGTGGTCAGTGCGCCTTTTCCCGCGACAAAAACCTACTATTACTTCATTGCGGAGGTACAACCTGGCGCATTGTTGACCCAAATCTCCTACCAAGGCCGAAAAGACGCCAGTAAGGAATTAGAGTTGGCGCTCCTCAATAACGATGGAAAGGCGGAGGATTGGTATTGGATTCATGGAAGCGACCCAACGGATGAGGCGACGCGAAGTTTCTCTATCGATCACCCAGGACAGTGCTTGCTGCGCGTCGCAGCCCAAGGCCCGGAAACAGGACAGTTCCGTGTCGAGTTTGGCGGCTCCGCACTGCGCGGTGTTGAGCCCAAAATGCCTCTTCTGCACAACGGCTTTTCACGGTCAGTCTTTGCCCCTACGCCGGTTGACGAAAGCGGCGTCATTACGGGTTCGCTGCCAGGCGCTGAAGCGAAGCTGGTTTACTACTTCGTTATTGACGCGCAAGCAGGCGACCTCCTCACGCAGATCTCCTATGAGGGACGCGCAGGCGCGCCGAAAGCCCTGACGTTGAATCTGCTGAGCGACGATGCACGAGTTGCGCAGTGGTACTGGATTCACGGCTCGGATGCTCAGGAGGAGGCGACACGCAGCTTTCCGATTGATTCGGCGGGCCGCAAACTGTTGCGCGTCGAGGTCGCAGGCCCCGCCACCGGCTCCTTTCGCATCGAACTCGGAGGCCCAGCGCTTACCCATCAAGCCGAGACCACGAAACCGCCGCTGAGGACAAGTCAGTCTGCCCTTTAAGGTGGATGTTTTCATGCAGGAGGAAACAGTCTGTGAAACAGTTGCTCTTGTCTTTTCTGGTCGCCGCAACGCTCTGCAGTCCCTCGCTTGCGCACGCTAACCTCTTCTCCACTACGGTTATGCGACCGACGCCAGTTGACGCTCATGGCGTCATTCGCGGAGCGCTGCCGAAAACAAAGACGAGTTATTATTTTTCACTCGACGCTCAGAGCGGCGACTTGCTGACGCAGCTCTCGCTCCGTGGGACGCAGGGTGTGGACAAACAGTTAGAGCTCGCCGTTCTTGATCGGAGCGCAAGGGTGCAAGATTCGTACTGGGTGCATGGCGGGGCTGCGGAGAATGAAGCGACGCGTAGTTTTCCTATTGATGATGCGGGGCTGAAGATCTTGCGTATCACTGTTCAAGGACCGGAAACCGGTCGTTTCTGCGTGCTGCTTGGCGGGTCTGCTTTCTCTCCGAGCGGAGAACAAAACTGCTGGCCCTCCACGGCGAGCGGAGAAGGCCCACAGATGGAATCGTCGGTTTCCACTACCAACCTTCACGCGGCAAAGATCGAGGTCGTTGAATCGAAATGTGAACAGCGATTACGCATCGGCTCAGACGTACTCTTTGATTTTGACAAATCTGAGATACGTGGGGATGCGGATGCTCCGCTCAGCGCCGCTGTTCAATACCTCAAAGCCGCTCGCTATCCGATACGAATTGAAGGACACACGGACAGCAAAGGAACCGATAGCTACAACCAAACCCTCAGTGAAGAGCGCGCAGCATCTGTACGGCGCTATCTGGTGCAGCGCGGCGTTGATGACGCCCGTATCCGCAGCGTGGGTTTCGGGAAGTCCCACCCTGTGGCGTCAAACACCTACGCTGACGGGTCTGATGATCCTGACGGGCGACAAAAGAATCGGCGCGTTGAAATCGTGCTTGACACCTGCGAGCGTACGGCTCAAATCAAACCCTAACCGCCGCTGGCGAAGTCCGCGAGCCGAGAAGAGCTTTTCCCTTTCACCATTTTTGCGCTCGCTCGCCGAGCGCTTCTCTCTTTGCGCTTTCCTTGTAGGGCAAATTGCTATCGCGTTTGCCCTCCCCCCAACTCTGACCCTTCCTTTCTCTCTATTCCCTGCCAAGGAGAGGGCAATCTGAGCGGAGCGAGAGCGGGTGAGGGAAATGACCAGGGTAAACCCAATGGAATCTACTCTAGGCCCATTAGATTGAGTCAACCGCGGCTTTTCGTTATTGTGGGCGGCTGCCGGTCGTGGTGAAAGGAGAACAGCCTCATGATCCGTTTAGGCTTCTGGGCTCCAGTCTATGGCAATTGGATTTTCTCTAAACATCCCGAGATGCATAACGCTTCGTTCGCTTACACACGTCAGCTCACACAACTGGCGGAAGAGCTCGGCTTCGCGACGGTGCTCCTGGCCGAACATACGTTTAACCCCTTCGATGCGGAAAAGGATCAACTGGAAACCTGGACCTCGACCGCCGGTCTCGCTACGATCACGAACTCTATTGAACTGATGCCAGCCGTGCGGCCCACGTTTAAGCATCCCGTGCTAGTCGCCAAGATGGCGAGTAATATCGATCACATGAGTAATGGACGTATGGCGCTCAACCTCGTCTCCGGCTGGTGGCAGAAAGAGAGCGACGCCATGGGGCTGCCAAGCCTGCCGCATGATGATCGCTATCAGCGCTCGGAAGAGTATCTCACCATCCTCAAGGGGTTATGGACGCAGCGTCACTTCAGTTTCTCCGGACAATATTATCAAGTAAATGACGTCACCCTGGCTCCGCTGCCGGTGCGCCAGCCGCATCCCAAGATTTATTTGGGCGGTGAGTCCGATATCGCTCAACGCCTGGCGGCGAAGCTGGCGGACGAATACCTCATTAATGGCCGTCCGGTCGCGGAAACGAAACAGTTAATCGAGCGCGTACAACCATATGCCGCTGAACACGGACGTGAGCTGACGTTTGGCGTCAGCGCGTTTGTTATTTGCCGCAATACCGAAGACGAAGCACGGGCGGAACATGCGCGCTTGCATGCCCTGCGTGCTGAGGAGCTGATTGCGGGTGTTGACCGTAAAGTCACCATGATTCGCACGTACGCGTACCGCCCCGGCGCAGTCGGTTCGAACGGCGGCACGGACGCCGGACTTGTTGGTACGCCACGGCAGATCGCGGACCGTTTCAAAGCGTTTCTCGATATTGGCGTGACGACGTTCCTGCTGCAATTTCACCCGATGCTGGAAGAGATGCAGCGGTTCGGCGAACAGGTCGCGCCGCTGCTGGAGAAAGATGGAGTGTGGCGCCATCCGGCTTCTCAGCTGTTGCGGCAATCTGCAGTTGCATAAGTCGAGGCCCCTCTCCTTCTCCCTCTCCCACGGGAGAGGAACCTTTACACTGACTACAGGCAACATATTATGTTCGATATTAACTCACTTCCACAACTGATCCGCCGCGACATTGAATATGGCGAAACCAACTTGCCGCCTATGCCAGACAAGCCGCCCGCCGTGCTCGACGTTGATCCAAGCTGGAAACGGCAGTGGCTCATGGCGAAGACGCGGTTAGTTGAGGGTTCACTGCCGGATATCACAACTTGGGATACGAAACGCCGGGAGTACCTCGCCCGCTATCTGGCGCTGGCGGGCTTTGCGGAAATGGAGCTGATTGTTTTGGGCTGCGCCTATGCGGCGACGCATTACGAAATGCCGATGGCGTGGCGCGCCTGTTTGCTGAAGCAAGGCTATGAGGATATGCAGCATGCGGCGAGTTACATCACGCGCGCCTGCCGCATCAGCGGTGCGGATTACTGGCAAGGCGTGGAGAATCAAGCCTACCGCAAGAATATTCAGGCGCGTCACGCCATCTTGCGGCGCGACCTGGGTGGATTCTTTGTGATGATTGGCCTGCATACCGAAGCTTACAACGCGGAGACCAACATCATGGAGCCGTTTATATTCGATCCAGTGCTCGCTCGGTGGGTCCCCAACGAGATCGCCGAGGAAGCCGGCCATCTCACGTTTCTCTATCCTGCTATGCGTGAGTATCTACATAGCGGCTCGCCGGAGGAACAAGCCCGGCGCAAGCGTCAGTTTGTCGCGGATAATGATGAGCTGATGGAAACGCACCTGGCGCTTAACCGCAACAATGCAGAGAGTTTTTTGCTCGGCAAACTTGGCCTTGATCCTTCGGTGATGGAGGCGTTTGCGCATCTGCCGCAACGCACCCAGTTTATTTATCGCACGATTGGGATTGAGGAGGAGTATTGGCCGGGGTGAGTGCGAGCGGCATAGCAGCCTCTTTTGTTTAGTGGCACTATACATCATCCCCCTCATCCTATCCCTCTCCCCCCAGAGGAGAGGACCGTAGCCGTGAAGCGGCTGCGGGTGAGAGGCATAAAGCAGGAGGAGCCCTCATGAAAGCACTGGCATTTCTTGGCATTGGCAAAGTTGGCATAGTCGAGAAACCTATTCCAGACCCAGGACCAAATGACGCTGTGGTCAAAACCACCGGTTCGCTAATTTGCACATCGGATGTGCACACCGTGCGCGGCGTGATCTCGATCCCCGAGGGCCGTGTACTCGGACACGAGAGCGTCGGCGTTGTCTACAAAGTTGGCGCCAATGTCACACGGTGTAAAGAAGGCGACCGGGTGACCGTCTGCGCCATCACGCCGTGCGGCAAATGCGAATACTGCCAGCGTGGGTTTCCCTCGCAGTGCGGCGGCATGTTGGGCGGCTATAAGTTCACGACCCAACGCGACGGCAACCTGGCGGAATATTTTTTCGTCAATGACGCGGATTACAACCTGACGCCAATTCCCAAAACCCTTACTGATGAGCAGGCGTTGTACACGACCGACATGATGACCACGGGCCTGGCCGGGGCAGAGAATGCGGAAATCCCTCCGGGCGGGACAGTGGCGGTGTTCGCCCAGGGTCCAGTTGGCTTGTGCGCAACCATGATGGCGCGACTGCTTGGCGCAGGGCTTGTCATCGCGGTGGAATCGAAGCCGGACCGTAAAGCTCTGGCTAAGAAGCTTGGCGCTGACGTTGTCGTCGATCCGACGCAAGGCGACGTGGTCGAACAGATCAAACAACTGACTGGAGGCGAAGGCGTTGATTCCGCCATCGAAGCGCTTGGTCATCCCGTGACGTTTGAAAATTGTATCAAAGCCACAAAGCCTGGCGGCGTCATCTCCAACATCGGGTATCACGGCGAAGCAGGCAATACGTTGAGCCTGCCGCTGCCGGAGTTTGGTCTCGGCATGGGCGATAAGAAAATCCGCACGGCGTTGTGTCCCGGCGGACGCGAACGTATGACGCGGCTGCTCCGGCTATTGGAAACCGGCAAAGTGGACCCCACGCCGCTCACGACCCACCGGTTCCCGTTCGCCCAAGTCGAGCGCGCGTTCCACATGATGGAGACGAAGGAAGACAATATTGTGAAGCCGTTGATCACCTTTTAGCGGTCAGCTGTCGCCTCAATGACATAGCATCGGAGCATCGGGGAACCGGGGAATTGGAGAGAGAGAAGGCTCTACTTTTTCTTTCGCCGCGTCTCCCCGTCTCCGTTTCCCCGATTCTATGTAGGAATCCCGGACACGTCGACAGTTCAAATGTCGTCCAGAGGAAACACGGGCCGCCGGATTTTTTTGTACGGTAAGCGCGAGAGGATCTGCGTCGCCAGCCCCGGCGTATCGACATCGATAATCTTCTTCGCCACGCCCTCAAACCCGGCGCGATGCTGCAGTTCTGCTTTGGCCGCGAGGATTTTCCGTTCCAACGGTTCAATGCCGAGACTGCGGAAATGATTGGACTCGAACACCAACACAGGCCGTGACGTCAGAATCACTTCTACGCCGCCGCAATCGACCACAGCGGTCACGCCGCGATGATAAGTTCCCGCATTGAACTTCGTGCAGGCGCGAAACACGCCATCATGGATCACGCGCACTTTGCCGCTGATCTGCACCGGCTCGCCGTGGAACTTGTCTACTTTTCCGCCTACGGTAAGCGTGACCTGTTTGCCGACGCCGGCTTTCACGGCTTCCTGCACGGCGTCGGGATCAGCAATGTTGCCAATGACCGCGCCCTTGGCGTTTTGTTTGAGTAGTTCCGCCAACAACGCTGTGCCATCGCCTGGCGTGCCTGCGCCGCCGCTATCGGCTAAGTCGCCGAGCACGACCGGACCTTCATCCGTAGCGATCGCTTCACGCACGGCGTCCTCCACCGACACCATATCGGTGTGAAATGCCTGTCGTTTTGCCCAGCAGAGCTCTTTGATTTGTTCGGCAAGATCACGCGCCAGATTTGGCTCGTTGTTTGTAGTCACCACGACGTTGATGCCGGTCTCCCGCCGCTCAGACGGGAAGAAACCGCCAAGCAACGAGATGTCGAGCACTTGAGGATGCCGTGCGGCGAGATTTTGCGCCTGCCGCAGCAAATGCTCCATCGGCCAACCCGAAGCGATGTAGAGTTTTTGCAGCGCCGGCGCCATCGCCGGTTGCGCCCAGGCGCCGGCAGGCGTGAGCGTCCCGTCGAACATGCCAGCCATGACCCGCGCCGCCTGTTGTCCGACCGGGACAAAATCGTAGTGCGGATTGGTTTTGACGCCAATTAACATGCTGGCTTGCTGCACCATGAACGGCGTCGTGTTGGAATGGCCGTCAAGCGACGCCATCAGCGCGGCTTTCGGTCCAATCACATTACGCACAGCGGCCAAAATGTCCCCATCGCAATCCTCCACATGCTCCGCCACTGCTGTGCCGTGCAGTTGGAGAAAGACGCCATCGACCTTCCCCGCTGTGCGCAAAGCGGACACAAGCTGCTCTTTCGCCCATTCGTGCGCATCCTTGGTGATGGTTCCGCGAATGCCTGGCACGATAAAAGGCAGCGGGACAATCTCCCAGCTGTGCTGCTGAGCGCCGGCGAGAAAACCGGAAATGGCGCTCTCGCCGCCCTGGCTCACTTTGAGCAGGGTTTCTCCGGTCAGAGTTCCGCGTTGAAAAAAGTCCAAGGTGAATGGCTGAGTTGCGAACGTATTACAGGCGACAAGATATCCGCCAACAGCGACACGCATAAGCGCTTCCTCCTTATATAGTCCTCTAGACCCGCCCTCTTTTACTCCCTTCCTTGGGCGGACTGCAAGCCGCCGCTCATTGTATAAAGCCAGGTTAGTATGCTAGTGGTCAGACATCAGGGCTGAGGACTGAGCGCCGAGTGCTGAGTGCTCATACGGGGAAAACATGGGGAGTATGTATTCAGCACTTAGAACGCAGGACTCGGGACTGCCTTGCTGGATCTAGGAGCAGGTTGTTGTCATCACTAACCCGCTCGCAAGAGCGAAAGGAGGGTTCTCATGGCTGAGTATGATGTGGTTATTAAAAATGGCACGATCGTGGACGGGCTGCGGATGCCTGCGTTTAAGGGGGATATCGCCATCCGCGGCGGCAAGATCGTCGCCATGGGCAACATTACAGGAGATGCAGCCCGCGTCATTGACGCGACGGGGCACATCGTTGCCCCGGGCTTCATCGACATTCACACCCACTACGACGCCGCGCTGAGCGGCGGCAGGAAGTGGGATCCCTATGCCTCTCTCTCCGGCTGGCACGGCGTCACCACTGTGGCGATTGGCAACTGTGGTTTCGGCTTCGCCCCTGTGCGTCCGGAAGATCGTGACCGCGCGATGCGCCGCATGGAGCGGACTGAGTCCATCCCCCTGTCCTGTATGCAAGCGGGCATGCGTTGGGATTGGATCACCTTTCCCGAATATCTCGATAGCCTCGACCGAGGCGGCCTGGGGGTGAACGCGGCCTCGTTGGTGCCGTACTCGCCGCTGCGCGCATGGGTATTAGGCAATGAAGCCGCCCGTGACCCGAACTATAAAACCACGCCTGAACAAGTCGCGCAAATGAAGCAGATTCTGCGGGAAGGTCTGCAAGCCGGCGGCTTCGGTTTTTCCGCCAGTTTCAGTATGGCCAACCGCGACTACGATGGCGGCTATCTCCCCACTCATGTCGCGCCGCGCGAAGAGTTTTTGGAGATGGCCACCGTGGTGCGCGAGTTCAATCGCGGGTCGATCGAGTGGACCATGGGCCATGCGTTGCAAGGACTGGGGATGGACTTCCTGCTAGAGCTCGCCAAGACTAGCGGGCGGCCGGTGAACTGGAATGCGGTCATTTATGATCCGACTTCACCCAACACCTGGCGGCAACAGTTGCAATGGATGGAAAAAGCCTACCGTGAAGCGCCGGTGTTTGCCGTGAACATCTGCACGCCGATTGAGTTTGAGTTTACGCTCGAAACCATTGGCTTGTTCGACCAACTGCCGGCCTGGAACGAGGCCACAGTGGGCTCGCTCGAAGAACGGAAAGCCAAGCTGGCGGACCCAGCCCGGCGCCCGGCTTTGAAGCGCGATATGGAAAAAGCGCCAACGGTGATGCCGGGCACGAGCCCGGACGGCGAACAGGGCGCGGTGCGCATGTTCCGGTGGGACACGACGTTTATTGACGATGTACACCTGCCGAAGAATAAATCGTTGAAAGGCCGCACCATCGCCGAGATCGCCAAAGAACGAGGCAAGCATCCGATCGATGCGCTGCTTGATCTCGCAGTCGAAGAGGATCTGAAAACCGAATTCGCCATGCAAGACTTCATCAACAACAACGATGAAGCGCTGACGACAATTCTCAAGCATCCCTTGACGCTGGTGGGGTCTTCCGACGGCGGCGCCCACACCAAGTTCCTCACGCTTGGCCGCTATCCTACGCATTTCCTGGCCCACTGGGTGCGTGACAAGCAGATCATGACATTGGAAGAAGCGCATTGGCGGCTGTCGACCATGGTCGGCTGGGCCATCGGCATCCGCGACCGCGGCTGGCTGCGTGAGGGCATGCCTGCCGACATCGTGGTGTACGACCTGGAGAAACTGCGAGTGTTGCCAATGGAGACCATTCAAGACCTGCCCGATGGCGATTGGCGGCGCGTGCAGAAAGCCGACGGCTATAGTTATATCCTCGTGAATGGACAGGTCACCTTTGACCATGGCGCATGCACGAATGCTCTACCGGGCAAAGTGCTGCGGAGTTACGAACAAGGAGCCTAAAGACAGGGAACGGGGAACGGGCGTCAGGGATCGGTTGCTCGGACACAAGAAGTGTTCCTGGTTGTACTGATCCCCGATCTCTGACCCCTAACCTCTATTTGCAAAGGAGGGTCACATATGGCGGAGTTCGACACCATTATTAAAGGCGGAACGATTGTTGACGGCACGCTGGTGCCGCCATACCGTGCTGACGTCGGCATCAAGAACGGCGTCATCACCAAGATTGGTCATCTGAAAAGCAGCGACGCCAGGCAGGTGCTTGACGCCTCAGGGCTGACGGTCGCGCCGGGAGCGATTGATCTGCACGCGCACTATGATGCGCCCATCCACTGGGATCCGCACTGCACGATCGGCAGCTGGCACGGCGTCACATCTGTCACCAATGGCAACTGCGGTTTTGGTTTCGCGCCCGTGCGCCACAAAGACGCTGACCGCTCCATGTTATCGATGGAGCGCAATGAGGCGATTCCTTTCGAGGCGATGAAGGCGACGATGCCCTTCGATTGGGAAACCTTCCCACAGTGGATGGACCACATCGATCGCATGCCGAAAGCGATCAACATGATCCAGCTCGTGCCTGTCACTCCCTTGGTAAGCTACGTGATGGGCGGCTGGAACGAAGCGAAAGCCCGGCAACCAAACGACAAAGAAATGGCGGAGATTCTCCGCGTATTTCATGAGGCCATGGCGTCCGGCGCGGGCGGCTGGGCGGCGCAACGGCTCACCGGCTACGGCGCCTCCGTGCAGCGCGACTATGACGGCACGCTGATGGTCTCGGACCTCATGGGGGATGAATTCTACCTCAACATGGCCAAGGCGCTGGCGGAGTATGATCGCGGCACGATTCAATTCGCCCAGGTCTCCGGCGCGTTAGACGAAGGCACCGAAGGCCCACGGCGGGATATGAGCTTTGCCGGTCGCCTCGCGGAATTGAGCGGTCGCCCGACGCTGTTTAACGCCGTGCTGGTGACGGATGAGAGGCCGCAGGTCTTCCGCACTATGTTAAACGTTGTTGACGAATGCAACAAACGCGGCGTTCCGCTGGTGGCGCACGGCTTAACCATGCGCCTCGACTTCCGCTTCTCCCTTGAAGAACAGTGGAACTTGTTTGACAACGTAGATGCGTGGCGCGAAGCGACC
>DATLYA010000259.1:0-10449 GCA_035575235.1 Candidatus Methylomirabilota bacterium | reverse complement strand
ATCGCCGCGTTGTGTGCCGATGGTCCCGTGGATCAGGAAGAAATGCCGGCATACGCCGAACTGACCCGTCGCCTGGGTTTTGAATATAACGGCATGGTGTTGCACGAATACTACTTCGGCAACCTGAAACGCGGCGGCGGCTTGGTAGGTGATCAACTCCAACAACGCGAGCAAACGCTTGCAGAACAACAACGCGCGATCGAAGAACAACGGCAAGAGCTGGCGCGGAATCGCGACTTGCTGGAAGAACTGAAGCGGCGCAACCTGGAGGCGCGAGAAACTGAGCGCGGGGTCGTCGTCAATTTGCCAGACGTGCTGTTTGAGTTTGGCCGCGCCACCCTCACGCCTGCGGCGCGTGAGAAAACCAGGGAGATTGCCCATGTTCTCACTACGCAAGCGCGAGATCGCCGGGTGTTGGTTGAAGGGCACACTGATTGACTCGGCAGTGAGGTCTTCAACCAATCGCTCTCGGAGCGGCGGGCGGAGAGTGTTGCTCTTGCGTTACAGGATGAAGGAGTTAGTCCGCAGCGGATAACGACGAGGGGATTTGGCGAGCGGTACCCCATAGCGCCCAACACTAACCCAGACGGCACGGATAATCCGGCTGGCCGGGAGAGAAACCGTCGAGTTGAAGTCGTCATTGCTAACAGCTGAGCGCCAAGAGCACGGGTATTGCAGGGCCTGCTTTGTCGCCGTACGGTGAGGAGGTGCGTATGAGCACCAGAATGTCTATCACTGAGGAACCGCAGCCAGATCCAACGCCTCCGCATCCGCCCCCTTCGCCGCCCCAACCGTCATTTCCTCCAGATCTGTTTCCTCCAGAAAAACTGTAAAAGGATACCCATGATAAGTTACCTTCTGGCGGGCGATATCGGCGGCACCAAGACCACCTTAGCTATCTACGCCAGTGAGGGGAGCCAACCGCTCGTTCTCGTGCGCGAAGCCTGGTTCCCCAGTCAATACTACGAGGGCGTGGAGCCCATGCTGCACGGGTTTCTGCGGTCAGGAAAAGAAACCATTGCCGCCGCCGCGCTAGGTCTGCCTGGTCCCGTGCTGGAGGGAGAGGTGCAAACCACGAATCTGCCGTGGCATGTCACCACCGCCAGCGTCGCCCAGGCGCTCGAGTGTCCTCGCGTCCGGCTGATGAACGATCTTGAAACCACCGCCTATGGCGCGCTTTTTCTTCCCGCCGCCGATATTCAAATCTTAAACGTCGGCGTGCCGAGACGCGGCAACCGCGCGGTCATTGCCGCCGGCACGGGGTTAGGGCAGGCCTTTCTCTTTTGGGACGGAACCCAGTACCACCCAGTCGCCACCGAGGGTGGGCATGTCGATTTCGCGCCGCAGACCGAACAGGATCTTGACCTGTTGCGGTTTCTCCAGCAGCAATATGGCCGGGTGTCGTACGAGCGCCTCCTCTCCGGGCCCGGCCTCTTCAATATCTTTTCGTATTTGGCGCAGGGGCAGCAGAGGCCGGTGGAGCCGTCTGTGCGCGAACGGTTGCAACAGGAAGATCCAGCTGTGGTAATTGGACAGGCGGCTGTCGCGGGGCTGTGTGCAACCTGTGAGGAGGCGGTGCAAATCTTCCTGCGCCTCTATGCGGCGCAAGCCGGCAATTTGGCGTTGACGGTGATGGCGCTCGGCGGGGTCTATATCGGCGGGGGCATGATTACAAAGTTGCTCCCACGGCTGAACGCCGGCGCTTTTTTGCATTCTTTCGCTGACAAGGGCCGTTACGCGCATTTCATGACCGAAATCCCAGTGTCCGTGCTGCTCAATCCCGCCGCTTCGCAACTCGGCGCTGCGCATGCGGCGCGCGACCTCTTGACGCAGTAGAGACACCTGCACCGTCCTTTTCTGGGTCTAGACTTCCTCGTGAGCTGAGAAGAACGGCACGGCGTTCAGTTATCGCGGTCTGCCGCCGCAGCTGACGCCCGTCCGTCCGCGATGCCGCAATGGCCCGTAATTCATCGCCAGAAATTCTTTCTTTGCGAATCAACACAGCGGCGACCTCTTGCAGCACTTCCCGCTGAGCGGTCAGAATAGTGGTCACGCGTTCATATTGCGTCTCGACAATCGGCGCACCTCTGCATCGATCTCTCGCACCGTCGTTTCGCTATAATCGCCTTCACCAATTCCTCGCCCAGTAGGGAGAAACAACAGTTGCTGGTCATGTTCAAAACTGACGCGACCCAGGCGTTCGCTCATGCCGTACGCTTTGATCATACTCTTGGCGATAGTGGTCGCTTTGAGGAGATCATCGCGCGCGCCGGTGGAAATTTCGCCATAGACCAACTCCCTGGCCACACAGCCGCCGAACAACACGGCGATGCGGTTTTCCAACTCTGACCTCGTCATCAGGAAACGATCTTCAGTGGGCAGCTGCAACGTACACCCGAGCACCGCCACCCCGCGCGGGATAATGGAAATTTTCTGCACCGTATCTGCTCCTGGCAGCGCCAGGGCCACCAAGGCGTGCCCCACCTCGTGATGCGCCACGCGTTCTTTTTCTTCTTTGTTGAGCACACGGTTCTTCTTTTCCAGCCCGGCGATCACCCGCGCCACCGCTTCTTGCAATTCCGCGCGTCCGACCTGCTCTTTCCCGCGCCGCGCCGTTTGCTCTTGCTGCGTCTGTATCCGCTAAGGCATTTAAGGCAAGAACAAGACCAACTGTGAGGATGTCCAGGCTTTGCGCTGAAAACCGTTTCCATGACATGATCACGTCAAGCTATTGTAGAGTATGTTGGCATACAAGGCGCTCGCCTCGCTTATCGTCTAGGACGGCGCTTTAAGGCGCCTTTCATCACACTTACGTCCTACGATTCCATGTTGTTCTCCCCACTCACGGCCATGGCGCCCACTGGCGCCTCGTTTGCGAATTGGTGACAACACGAAAAATTTAAATTTCCATAAGGAGGCGGTTTATGACCAATTCAACTTGGCTCTTGGCGCAAGCGACCTGCGCCTTACTCTTGGGTCTGTCTTTCCCTGCTCTGGCGTATTCTGAGGAGACAATTAATAGAGAGTGATCCTCCATCAGTTTAGCGGAAGAAAGGGCTGACCTCGCGCGTGAAGAGGCTGCTATTGCTCGGGACGCAGCCGCCATAGAAGAAAGGAAAGCGGTCTTAGCGGAACGCAAGGCTTCGCTGGTGAGAAGAGAAGCAAGAATGGCCCGCAGAGCCACCACCACCCACGCCTCACAACCAGTGCAGCGACTCGGCGATTTACGGGCTCAGGAGACCGATCGCGGCCTGGTCGTGACGTTGGGAGACGTGTCGTTTGAATCGGGCCAGGCAAAACTCACGGCAGAGGCCATGCGGAAGTTATATAACCTTGCCGCCGTGCTCAAAGACAATCCCCAGCAGAATATTCTCATTGAAGGGTACACAGATAATACCGGCTCCGAGGCGGCTAATCTTGAACTATCGCGGCAACGCGCTGATGCTGTGCGCGATTTTCTGATCGCCAATGGCGTTGACCCTGAGCAAGTCATGGCCCGCGGGTACGGAGAGGCGTATCCGGTCGCGTCAAATACGACTGAAACCGGGCGACGGGAGAATCGGCGGGTGGAAATCGTGATTCTTCCCGAAGGAACTCGCGCCACCGAACGTCTGGCGGCCGAACGACGTTAGTACGTGATCAGCGTAAAGATGCAATCCGCTCTCATCACCGCGTCAGCCTATCCCTGTAGGATCTAGAGCCGCGAGAGAAATTTTCTACAGGGTTTTGTATTGATTTTCGCGGCGGAAAGCAGAGCGGGTTGTTTACTCGTTCCCCCCCGCAAGTTTGGTCGCGGACGGCTCCCACCAGTGCACTTGGACCGTTTGCGGCAACTGTTGCGGATCAAATATCGTGTCCGGCAGCCTGACATCGTAGCGCACATCGCGAAAAACCAGATCCGTGTGTGATCCCTGTTGGAGATCTTCCATGCGAATATGCAGCGGCGTCGGCACGTCATCGACCACGGTCACGTCCGAAAACGTTATCCGCTTCCAGAGTTGCCCCGCGACATCGTAGTAGTCTCGGCGCACAGGTAAAAAGGTATCCGGCGCGATCCACGTCAGAATACGCGAATAGAAAACCTTCCGATCAGGAACGAACTCGATTTTATACAGGCGAGCGCCATTGAGTTGCTCATCACCTAGCAAACGGTACGCGCCTTGCTGATCAACAAATCCTAGATCTGCATAGGTAAAATCAGTATCAAGAAATTGTTGATACGATTCGATTGGCATTAATTCCCGGACACGGCGCAACGCCGGAGGATACCACCATTCCACACTCGGGCCTCGCGGCTTATCCCAAATGAGGAGCGCGTTGTTTTTCGTATCCTCAGGCTCAAGCACAACAAGCAGCGTGCGTTTCCCATCCGGCAATTCCTTGCGCGCCTCACGGGCCTTCCACACCGTTTGCTCTCCATTGCGGTCGGTCATAGTGATCACCACCTCACGCACGCTGGCGCGCGCAGGCTTTAACACATCGCGCATGCGTTGCACCAGTGTCTGCTCGTCAGGCGGCGCAGCGACTGTCGAGCTTGCTAATAGCAAAAGACCAGCTCCTGCCAGGGAAAGATACTGCCCCATATACCCTCTCTTTGCTAACATACTCATACCTCCTCACACCTCGAAAACAGAGTTTCTTCTTGTATGGGGGGGGCAACTCTCATGCCGAACCCAGGCGCGCTGTCGCGCCGGTGGCCTCACTTTTGCTGTAGAGCTCCGGAGAAAAAAAGACTAAGAGGTCGGTATTGCAACGCATTCTCCAACCAGGACGCAACTGCTGGCGCATCGCAGAGGTTGAGTCAACGGGCTTGCTGATTGACGGCCGAGATTATTATCGGGCGTTTTATCAAGCCGCCCGCACCGCGCAACGGTACATTCTCATCGCTGGCTGGCAATTTGATAGCACGGCCCGGCTGCTGCGGGGTGACGATGCACAGGAAGCCGAGGGGGAGATTCAGTTTCTGCCGTTCCTGAACGAACTCTGCGAGCGGAATCTGTCCCTCTCCATCTATATCTTAGCCTGGGATTTTAGTGTCCTGTTCTCGTTAGAGCGGGAGTGGTGGCAAGAGTGGATCTTTAATGCGACGACGAACGAGCGACTGCAGTTCCGTTTTGACAATCGCCACCCGTTTGGGGCCAGCCATCACCAAAAGTTTGTCGTGATCGACGGATGTCTGGCCTTTGTTGGAGGAGCGGATCTCTGCGCGCGCCGCTGGGATGACCGCATCCACTGCGCCGAGCACCCTGAACGCGTAGAGGCGGACGCACTCTCGTACGGTCCGTATCATGAGGTCCAATCCTATCATGTAGGTCCGGTGGCGGCGGACCTGACTGAGCTGCTTCTCTCACGTTGGCGGCAGCCCGGCGGCGATGAACGTATGCTTCTGCCTCCCGCAGCGTCGCGGTCCTTTCGGTTTGACGCCAGTCTCGCCCTCGCCGCCGCCCGCGTAGCGGTGAGCCGTACGCAACCAGCTATGGGGACGCCGCCGCAAGAGCCGGTGCGAGAAATTCGGCAGTTATATGTAGACGCTATCGCCGCCGCCGAACAGATCATTTATATTGAGAATCAGTATTTCAGTTCGCAGGCGGTGTATACGGCGCTTCAGCAACGCATGCAGGCGCCGCACCGCTCACGGCTTACCATTGTGATGATGCTTCCTAAGCGGGCCGAAGCTTTGACTGAGGATCTTGCGCTTGGATTCGCGCAAGCGAAGCTCCTGCGCGCCTTACATGAAACGGCGCGCCGGACGGGCCACAAACTTGGCGTGTATTACACAGCGGCGCGCGGCGCAGACGGACGCGAGAAGCCGACGTACATCCACTCCAAGTTACTGTTAGTGGATGATTGCTTTCTAAGCGTCGGTTCGGCCAATACGACGAATCGCAGCATGGGCTTTGATACAGAACTGAATGTGTCCTGGGAGGCCAGTGCGGCTCGTGACGACGCCTTACGGCAGTCAATACGCCGCGTCCGGGTCAGCTTACTGGCCGAACATTGCGGTCTGCCCGAATCCACCGTCGCAGCGGAGTTGAGTCAGACCACAGGATTAGTGGAGTATCTTGACCGACTGTGTGAGGCTGGCGTATGTCGCTTGCGACGGCATCCTATGGATACGTTGTTCGACGAAATTCCTCTATTGAGATTGTTGAAACCTGAAGATTTTGTGCTCGATCCGGAACACTCCCTCTTTGAGGGCCTGCTCCCAGGCGTGTCGGTTTCCTCCTCCTTCCGCCCTGCTCATTCATCTCTTCTGCCGCTCCACAACCTCACGGCAAACGAACAACGTGTGAGCGCTGTGCAGGCGGCGCGTCCGCCTGATGGAGCGCAGTACGGGTCAGCGGCTCCGTATGAGAAAGGGTCCTGGTGGTTTTGGAGTTTTGTGGCTGTGGTGCTCACGCTTTTAGGCGCGCTCTTTTGGTCTGATTTCAACGCCTCGTTTGCCGGCAAGGCGGCGGCGAACGGCTACGGCCTGGCGCCGCCGTTTTCTTCACCACATTCATGCGCCGGTTGTAACGACAGAGCGCGCTTTGGCGTGCGATCCCATACGAGGGGCGTCAACAGGTATGCCATCCCGCATTGAAGACTATGCGTTGTTAGGCGATTGCGAAACCGCGGCGTTGGTCGGACGCGACGGCTCGATCGACTGGCTTTGTTTTCCGCGGTTTGATTCAGGCGCGTGTTTCGCCGCTTTACTGGGGACGCCTGACCACGGGCGCTGGCTGTTGGCGCCGGCGCCAACACCTTACACCGTCAAGCGCCGCTATCGCCCTGGCACGCTGATCCTGGAGACAGACTACGAAACTGCAAGCGGCGCGGTGACGGTGGTGGACTGGATGCCGCCGCGCAGCGCGGCCCCAGACGTCATGCGCCTGGTGGAAGGAAAGCGCGGGCAGGTGCCGATGCGCCTGGAGCTTATTATCCGTTTCGATTACGGCTCGATCATTCCGTGGGTTCGGCGCACCGACTCTGGCATACGCGCCACGGCTGGACCGGATACGTTGTATTTCCGAACGGACCTGCCGCTCCATGGTGAGGATGAGCATACAATAGCGGAGTTTACGGTCGCCGCGGGTCAGCGTCACTGTATGACGCTGACCTGGGAGTCCACCTATCAGCCCGAACCAGCGAAAAAGGATGTCGAGCAAAGCCTGCGCGATACCGAGGCGTGGTGGCGGGAGTGGTCGAGCCGATGCACCTACCACGGCGAATGGCGCGACGCCGTCTTGCGCTCGTTAATCACCCTCAAAGCGCTGACCTACGCTCCGACTGGGGGAGTCGTCGCGGCGCCAACCACCTCGTTGCCGGAGCAGCTCGGCGGCGTGCGCAACTGGGACTATCGCTACTGCTGGTTGCGCGACGCCACGTTTACGCTCTACGCCCTGATGACTGGCGGGTATACGGAAGAAGCGCGCGCCTGGCGCGAATGGCTCATTAACGCGGTGGCCGGCAGTCCTTCGAAGCTGCAAATCATGTATGGTCTGGCCGGAGAACGCCGCTTGACCGAACTGGAGCTGCCGTGGCTGCCCGGCTATGAGGGAGCAGCTCCTGTTCGCATCGGCAACGCCGCCCATCAACAACATCAACTCGATGTGTACGGGGAAGTCATGGACGCGCTGTACCTCGCGCGCCGCATTGGGTTGGAGCCGAGCGAGAATGCGTGGCGCATCCAGCGCGCCATCGTCCGTTTCCTGGAAACGGACTGGGAGAAGCCTGATGAAGGCATCTGGGAAGTCCGCGGACCACAGCGGCATTTCACGCACTCGAAAGTGATGGCCTGGGTGGCGTTGGATCGCGCCGTCAAATCTGTAGAGCAGTTTGGTCTGGATGGTCCGGTGGAGCAGTGGCGCCGACTCCGCGACCACATTCACCGCCAGGTCTGCCGCGAGGGCTTCAATCCTCAGCTGAATTCCTTCGTCCAATACTACGGCTCGGACAGAGTGGACGCCAGCCTGCTGATGCTTCCCTTAGTGGGCTTTTTGCCGGCGACGGACCCGCGCATGCTTGGCACGGTCGAAGCCATTCAACGGATGCTCATGCATGACGGGTTTGTCTACCGTTACCAGGCGGACGAAGCCGTGGACGGCCTACCGGGCGGCGAAGGCGTCTTTTTGCTCTGTACCTTTTGGCTGGCGGATAACCTGGCCTTGCAGGGACGCCACGAGGAAGCCCGGGAGATTTTTGCGCGTCTGCTCGCCTTGCGTAACGACCTCGGTTTGTTATCGGAGGAGTACGATCCTCATACGCGGCGCCTGGTAGGCAACTTCCCTCAGGCGTTCTCCCACGTGGGACTGATTAACACAGCGCGCAACCTGACCAGAGCCGGCGGGCCTGCAGAAGATCGGCGCTCAGCCTCTTCTTTGTAAAACAACTGACTATGCCTTCCCGTCGCCGCGTCGCCACAGCACTCTTGTGGCTCTCTGTCGGCCTTCTGGCAGCGCTCCTCTTGCTGTTAGGACGGTCGCCGCATCTTGAACCTGCGCTTGCTGCGCTGAGCGTCTGGCTAGCCAGGTTAGGATGGTGGGGGCCCCTGGTCTTTGGTCTGTTCGCTGTCGCCGCTACGATCCTCTTCGTGCCGGTCATTCCACTTGCGCCGGCGGCGGGCGCGCTCTTCGGTCTGTGGACCGGCGTAGCGACCGTCTCGCTGGCGGCGACTACCAGTGCGGCGCCCTCACGGGGGCTGATCGTATGATCAAACCTAGTCGCCACTAAAACTGCGGACATTAGCCCCCTTCAGGGAGACTGCGAGAACGCCTCTAGTACTCTGTCCACCTGAAGTCGCTGCGCTCCTCAGAATGACACTCGTCAAAACCACCTGGACGGACTACTAGCACACCGCACAGGACCGCACAGGACCGGAGTTGATCGCATTGGCCGCCATAAATGCACCGCCCGATGAACGAGGCGTAGAACGACTGCAGCGAATGAACAAAAACTGGCGGCTTACCGCTTCATGCCTCTGGCCGGCGGGATTGCCCTGCCGGCGCTGGTGGTGGTGGAACACAAACGGTCGTTTCTGCTATCCCAAGACTTCACGGATAAGGAGGACTCATTATGGTATGGAGGCTTGATCGAGGAGCGCTCGTGTTGCCTGACGGCGGCGTACGGTTCAGCGTCTGGGCTCCGCGCGTGCAACGCCTCACCGTGCAGGGAGTGCAGCGAGACTGGAGCGCGCTATTGGAGCGGAGCGAGGATGGGGTCCACACAGCGATCGTGCAGGGGTTAACGCCAGGCGAGCGCTACATGTATGATCTCGACGGCGCACGCCTGCGACCGGACCCGGTGTCTCGCTTTCAGCCTGACGGCGTCCATGGCCCATCCGCGATCGTCGACCCTTCTGAATTCACGTGGACGGATGCCGAGTGGAAAGGACTGGCGCTCCAGGATCTCATTCTCTACGAACTGCACTGTGGGACCTTCACCAGGGAAGGCACGTTCGCAGCGCTGCTCGCCTGGCTCGACTATCTCAAGGATGAACTCGGCATTACAGCCATCGAACTGATGCCGGTGGCGGCGTTTCCAGGCGCGCGCAATTGGGGCTATGACGGGGTGCATCTATACGCGCCGCACGCGGCGTACGGGGGTCCGCCAGGGCTCAAAAGGCTCGTGAACGCCTGCCACGAAAAGGGCTTAGCGGTAGTGTTAGACGTGGTCTACAACCATCTGGGCCCGGAGGGCAATTATTTGAGCGAGTATGGGCCCTATTTCACCGATCGGTATCAGACCCCGTGGGGGCAAGCGGTGAATTTTGACGGTGACGAAAGTCGCGAGGTGCGTCGGTATTTTATTGACAACGCGTTATACTGGGTGACAGAGTATCATATCGACGGGCTTCGCCTGGACGCGATTCACAGCATTTTTGACTCCAGTCGCCCTCACATTCTGCAAGAACTGGGCGAGGCTGTACATGCACAGGCGCGCGCTCTGGGGCGGACCATTTTCGTGATTGCCGAGAGCGATCTCAATGACCAGCGAGTTATTGCCGACGTCAAAAACGGCGGTTGGGGGCTTGATGCGCAATGGAGCGACGACTTTCACCATGCGCTGCACGTGCTCTTGACGGGAGAACAGGACGGCTATTACCGCGACTTTGGCGCTTTGGCGGATCTGCGCACCGCGATCACCGACGGGTTTGTATATCAGGGTCAGGTCTCACCCTATCGTCAGCGGCCGCACGGCACGCCAAGCCGCCATCTCCCTGGTGAACGTTTTGTCATCTGTAGCCAAAATCACGATCAGGTCGGAAACCGCGCTTTTGGGGAGCGCCTCAGCGCGTTGGTTCCGTTTGCAGCAGAGAAGCTAGCGGCTGGGCTCGTGCTTTGCGCCCCGAATCTCCCTCTGTTGTTCATGGGCGAGGAGTACGGAGAGACAGCGCCCTTTCTCTACTTCACCAGCCATACCGACCCAGCCCTGGCGCAGGCCGTGCGCGACGGACGGCGGCGCGAGTTC
>DATLYA010000258.1:0-49552 GCA_035575235.1 Candidatus Methylomirabilota bacterium | reverse complement strand
GCGCTATTTATTTCTTCTGCATTTCCGCGCCACAGCACTTCAGCGTGCCGTTGCCGCCTTTGGTCACGATCACCTGGGAACCGCACGAACTGCAGAGATACATTTTCCCAAGTTGGTTGGCCATACGACTATCCCTCCTGTCTCATGTCTATTTTCCACTGAACTTCGGCGTTCTCTTTTCGAGAAACGCCCGCACGCCTTCCGCTCGATCGTCTGTCGTCTGCAGCAAGGCGTACAGGTCTTCTTCCAGACGGATTCCCTGCTCGAGCGTCAGGTCCATCGCCTTCTGCACTGCTTCTTTGCCAAAACGCAGGGCGATGGGGCCTTTCCCTAGCAGACCAGTCAGCACCTCGTCAACACGGGTGGCAAAAAAGGCGGCGGGAATCACTTCGTTTATCAAACCGATACGGTGCGCCTCGGACGCATCGATCATCATGCCAGTGAGCACTAACTCAAGGGCTTTCGCCTGTCCCACAACTCGCGGCAAGCGCTGCGTCCCGCCGCAAAAGGGAATAAGCCCGTCTTCGATTTGCGTCAGCCCAAACCGCGCGGTTTCCACCGCGAAGCGCAAGTCGCACGCGAGGGCGAGTTCCAATCCCACACCTACCGCATCGCCATTCACAGCCGCTACAGTGGGTTTAGTCAGCGCCGCGAGGAGCTCGACACAGCGGAGACGACCAAAGTCCGCGCGAATCATCCGCGCAGCTTCCGCCCCTTTTTGCTGCATCGTATATTCCAACCCAGCGCAGAAGACCTCTCCCATCCCCGTAAGGATAACGATCTCGACCTCATCATCCTCCGCCACTGCTTCACAGCTCGTCGCAAGAGCCTCAGCCATGGCAGGAGTCAGACGATTCCCTTGCGCTGGTCTGCTGAGGCGAAGCCAGGCAAGTTTGCCTTGTTTGTCGTATGTGAGTTCGGACATGCGCAAAGGAAGGAGCTGAGGATGAGGGTTTGAGGCGTGATTTCTCTTCTTACTAATCCTAACCTCTACTCCCTCATCCCTTGGTCTTATTCAAACTGCGAACGCAACTCTTTCTTGAGGATCTTCCCTAAGGGGTTCTTCGGCAATGCGTCAACAAAACGAATCAGCTCCGGTTTTTTAAAGCTGGCCAGCCGTTGACGACAAAACTCAACCAGTTCATCTGCGTTCGCCGTTTTCCCCGGACGCAGCACAACAAAGGCTGCAATCTTTTGCCCCCAATCGACATCAGGCACGCCGATGACTGCCGCCTCGTCCACCGCAGGATGCGCATGCAAAACGGCTTCAATCTCCGCCGGAGCAATGTTTTCACCGCCACGGATGATAATGTCATCTTTACGCCCAACGAGATAGATGTACCCGTCTTCGTCGATGTACCCCATGTCCCGCGTATGCAGCCAACCGTCAGCGTCAAGCAGTGCAGCCGTCGCACTCTCCTGTCCAGCATATCCTTTCATGACGCGCGGCGTGCGGATCACCACCTCGCCGATCTCGTTTGCCGGCAACTCCTTGTTGTCATCATCAAGGATACGCACTTCCACGTCTGGCAACGGCAGACCGACCGAAGTGAGACGTTTCAGGTTGCGCTCGACTATCTCTGGGGGGCCATCCAGGCGATGATCATCTGGTCCCAGCACGGTCAAGGTTGAGGTCGTTTCGGTCTGGCCGAACGCATTCACGAACCCCGTGGTCTTCGGAAACATCTCAATGGCTTTACGAATCACTGGGAACGGCATCGGCGCGCCGCCATAGGACACGTTTTGCAAGCTGGACAGGTCATACTGGGAGAAATCTGGATGATCGATGATTTGCTTCATCATGGTTGGCACGACAAACGCGTGGGTGACCTTTTCCTTTTGCACAGCTTCGAGCCATTCTTTTGCATCAAATTGACGGAGAATGACAATCTTTCGTCCCGCCCAAATCGCCGTCATGATGTTTGCCGTGCCGGCAATGTGATAGAGCGGGGCGCAAAGCAACGAAATGCCGCGCTCGGTGCCGTCTGCCATTTCTACTGTGCCAACGACGTAGTTGGTGAAATCCCCGTAGGTCAGCATGACGCCTTTCGGCAACGAAGTCGTCCCGCTTGTGTACATCAGGATCGAGACATCGCTCTCATCGACTTCTGCGTCCTCAATCTCCGGAGAGCCCTGGGCGATAAGATCACCATGATACAGCATATCCGGCTGTTTCGTATCCATGGACACATAATATTGTACGCTGGTGAACTTGGGTTGGAGCTGTTTAATCGAGTCGATATACCGATCACCAATCGACAGCAGTTTTACCCCGGCGGCGGTGACCATATACTCTAACTCGGGCAACTTGGCGCGATAGTTCAACGGCACAAATGTGGCGCCCAGGGTGGCCGTGGCGTAGTAAGTCTCGATGAACTGATTACAGTTGGTGTGAATTGCCGCCACACGATCTCCAGGCTTCACCCCTAGCTCGCGAAAACTACTGGCGAGCCGACGCACACGGTCTAACGCATCGCCGTACGTCAGCCGTGTGTCTTCAAAGACCAGGATCTCCTGATCCGGAAACATCATGCCGGGAATACTCAAAAAATTCGCGGTGTTCATCGTGACTCCTTCAAATTAACGAGAAAAGACGTCTTTCTAGTTCTAAGCCCTCAGAAAGACTGAGGTCGCTTCCTGAGCGGATCGCGCGCTTGGCCAAGGCAACGATGCGAGGATCATGCTCGGCAAGTGTGTATGCCAGAGTTTTAGCCTCCGTCAAGAGGGTCTCCCTTGCCGTGACGCGATTGACCAAACCAATGCGCAGCGCCTCTTTGGCGTTCACCTGTTTCCCGGTGAGCACCATGTCGAGCGCTCTCCCCAGGCCAATGGCGCGTGGGGCGGTCTGCGTTCCAGCCACGCCAGGAATCATTCCCAACCCACTCTCCGGCAGAAAAAAAATCGCATCATCGGCGGCGATACATAGATCACACAACAGGGCCATTTCCATGCCGCCGCCAACGGCATATCCATGGACAACGGCAATCGTGGGCTGTGGTAAGCGCAGTAGCGTCCCCCACACATCACGCCGCCAGCGGACTTCTCGCGCCCCGACTGGCGAGGGCGCAGAGCCGAATTCTGACACATCGCCTCCAGTGGAAAACGCCGGTCCCTCGCCGCGCAGGATCATGACTCGAACCTCCGGATCGTCCCGTACAGCGAGAAGAATCTGATACAGATCGTCACGCATCTCCACGTTGTACGCGTTCAGCACACGCGGACGATTCAGCGCAACAATCGCGAGCGGACCTTCTTTTTCGTAGAGGACAGCAGAAAAGGACATGCGATAGGCAGCGTAAAACGGAATGCATGAAACGTAAAGAGAAGGGAAAACAAAAAACGGAAGGCGTGAGGTGAAAGACAGCGCACAGCCAAACCGAAAAACGAGAACCCCAAAATCTTTAGCCCTCGGCAGGCCATACCACGCGCCCGCCAATGATCGTACTTTCAACGCTCAGGCCGATGATTTCTTCGGGCGGAGTCTGAGTAATATCCCCATCAAGAACAGTAAGATCAGCGAGCATGCCGGGCGCGATCCGGCCCTTTCGGGATTCTTCAAATCCCACCCAGGCGCCTGCGGCAGTAAAAAGCAAGAGCGCTTCATGAAGAGTGAGACGTTCTTCTGTATTAATGACACTCCCGCCACGGGCTCGTCTTGTCATCGCGGCGCTGACGCCAATCAGCGGGGCAAGCGGCGCCACGGGACAATCCGAACTGCCGGCTACGCACACGCCGCGCGCAAGCAAACTTTTCGTACGATACAGCCAGGAGTGCACGTCCGGCTCAACTGCAGTAGCGTACTTCTCACCATAGAAGCGGAGGAATCCAGGCTGAGTGACCACTGCGCCGCCAGTGTCAGCTAAGAGATCGATAAACGGAGGAGGACAGAGCGCACAGTGCTCGATGCGATGGCGGTGATCAGCCCGGAACATCCGCGCCTGGGCTTCGGCAAGAGCGGCAAGTGCAATACTGATCGGCCCCTCCTCAACCGCATGGAAAGCCACCTGGAATCCCTCTCGGTGAGCGCGTACGACTTTTTCAACAACCTCTTCGTACGGTGGGGAAACCACGCTACGGCTTTCGTGCAGCATGATTTTGAGACTGCCGCAACGTATGTAATCATCCCCCGCAAACGGAGCTACTCGTGAAGCCAGCAAGGACGGCAACATATCAATGCTCAGCATCACAGTTGCTCGAGGAGTCAACAGTCCTTCGTCATGCAACCGGCGGAATAACGTCAGGTCTTCAAGAGTATTGCCGGCACTGGCGTCGTGGAAAGAGGTCACTCCGTGGCGCAGCAATTCTCGATTTGCTTGCCGGACCCCAGCCTTGAGTTCTTGCTCAGGAAGATGGGGAAGGACTGTGCGTAAGAACGCTTCGAGTTCATACAGCACTCCTGTAGGTTCACCGGTGGCAGGATCGTATTCGATTTGCCCTCCAGGCGGAGGCGTGAGCGAGCGGCGAATGCCCGCACGTTGTAAGGCAGCGCTATTCAGCACCGCTGCGTGACCTGTACGGTGGCGTAGCAAGATGGGATGGCTGGTCGAAACGGCATCGAGGTCCCACCTGGTAGGATGTCGCTTTTCCGTCAGGAAAAATTCATCGTACCCATAACCGCGCACCCATTCTCCGGCGGGGACATCAGCAATACTCGCAATGAGTTTTTGTTGTATGTCGGCAACAGAGCGAGCCGGGCTAAGGTCTATACCCGAGAAACGGCTCGCCCAAGCAAACAGGTGGAGATGCGGATCGATAAAGCCGGGAAGAATGGTTTTCCCTGGATATGAGAGAATCTGTGTCCGAGGAGAAAGGAGAGGCTTCAGTTCAGCTTCTGAGCCAACGGCAAGGATTTTTCCGCTAGCAAGAGCGACAGCTTCTGCTTGAGGACGAAGAGGGTCAAGTGTGAGGACACGTCCACCGGAGAGCAGCAGATCCGCGCCGGGAGGGACATGAACAGGCATGAAAAAATAGGGACACGGGGTGCGCCGTGTCCCTACCTTCTTCTACCACTAAGAACTAAAAACTGAAGACTGGAACTCTTCCTCTTTAGTCCGATGACGGAAGCGGCTTGGCCTCTTTGAGCTGCATGTTTTTGTCACAGCAGTTGAGGTCGCCATTCCCAGCCTTATTGCATAGCACTTCAGTGCCGCAGGTTTCGCAAAAATAGCGTTTGCCGAGTTGCGCCATAACGTTCCTCCTCTATTACAGAACCCATTTTATCGGGGAAACGGCAGAGTAGTCACTTCCGCTATCATGGGCGTCCCTTGTCTGTCAATCCGGAGTTGGACGCCGGGGGTGAGGTGCTCTCGCCGGATGTATCCAAGCGCAATAGGTTTTCCTAAGCGCGGCGAGTACGCCACACTCGTCAGCCATCCAACCTCTTGGCTATCGTGAAAAAGTTTGTCTGCGCGCGCCGGAAGCTCTTCACTGTCAATGATCAACCCGCTCAGTTTGCGATTGACATGACCACGAGCAGTCGCGCGTTCCACCACTTCTTGCCCCAGATAACATCCTTTCTTGAAACTAATCGCCTGCTCAAATCCGACTTCAAGCACGACACGGCTTTCATCCATATCGACGCCGTACCAGGGAATCCCAGCTTCTACACGCAGCATATTTAAAGCAGTAAGACCAACTGGCCGGATTCCTACCGCCGCCCCTGCTTCAAGTATGGTCCGCCACACTGTCTCCACGTGGGCATTGGCCACGATGATATCGTAACCCTCCTCTCCTGTATCACTGACGCGGATGACATGCACTGGAGCGTCAGCAATGATTGTTTCGTTATGTTGAAATGCTTTTTCCAGGGCAACAGCCACGCCAGCCGCAGACAACACCTGAGACGCCAGCGGCCCTTGCAGCGCAATTGTCGTGTGAGTTGTGCTCTCATCTTCCATCTCGACATCATCAGCGATAATGAACCGCGACAAGGTCTCAATCACTTTCTCTTTAATACGTGCATCGAGATCGAGCAGGAAACACGTATCGAGCGCATACACACGCAGGTCGGCAACAAGGCGTCCCTGCTCAGTCAATAACGTCGCGAGACATCCAGCGCCAGGTTTCAGCGCTTTGACGTCATTCGAGACCATGCCTTGAAGAAAGCTGACACGATCTTCCCCAGTCAAGCGAACTTGAGTGCGAAAGCAGAGATCGATCAGTCCAGCCTTCTCCCGGACAACGCGATACTCTTCCACTGGATCAGTGAATCGCTCAGGCAGTTCAACGCCACGATCATCAATCAACACGGCGCCATGCGCCGCATGCCACACCGCTAATGGAGTCCTCATAGAAAAGAAAGCTAGCAAAGACGGAGGCTGGAGAAAAGAGAAGTAAGGCTCAAGAGGAAAGTAGAGGAGCACGACTGGGCGCAGCCTGCTGCGCCCCTACGATAAACGTTGCCTCAGGAAGCGAGGATATTACACCGCTACGAAAATATCGTTGCCTTCGATCTTGACCTCGAATTTTTCTAGCGCAACGTCCGTATCATCGCGATTCACACCAGTCTCAACGTCAAACTCCCATCCGTGCCACGGACAGGTCACGATTTTCCCTTCACACTCGCCTTCGCTGATCGGCCCTCCCTGATGCGGGCACACGTCATCGACGGCATAGAACGTTCCATCGATATTGAAAAGTGCGATGCGTTTTCCTTCGACTTCGACACATTTGCCCTGACCGGCGGCTACGTCACTGACTTGGGCCACTTTGACAAAATTGGCCATGCTGTCCTCCTCAGTCCAGAGTGCTCCAAACTCTATAGAGGCGAATCTAAGCAAATTCCCCTCTTAGCTGCAAGGTTGGCCACGTGAGTTGACAAAGACCGCGAGGGGCGGCTATCGTCTGCCCATTCTCGGAAAGGAGGATCTCGCATGAACGAGCAGGCGAAAAAATCCGCCCTTTTAATGATCCCGTATGGTCTTCAAGTGCTTGGCGCGAAAGACGGAGACAAGATGACTCTGGCGACGGTCAACTGGACTACACAAGCCTCTTTCAAACCGCCCCTTGTTGTGGTCGGGGTAAAAGGCGACTCCAGCGCGCACGCGATGGTGAAGAACACCAAACAATTCACCATGAGTTTTCTCGGCACTGGTCAGAAAGGCCACGCCTTCGCGTTCTTCAAGCACGTAGAGCCTGAAGGCGGCAAAATGGGCGGTTTTGATTTCAAAACCGGCCCCAACACTGGCTGCCCTATTGTGAGCGACGCGCCGGCGTGGGTGGAGTGTAAGGTCGTCGGTTTCTACGAACACGGCGACCATAGTGTCGTGGTCGGCGAAGTGATTGAAGGCGGTCTCAGAGACGACGTGCAAAAAACTGTGGAAGCTAATCCAAAGGCTGATATCGAACCGCTCACGTTGAAAGAAATCGGCGCGAAATACGGAGGATAAGCCCCTGCTTTCTCGCCTCAGCTTTCCGTAGAGCCAGGGCGCACCACGGTGCGCCCTTTTTTATTTCCCAGGATCTCTAGGCCTCAATCTCCACCACCCATCCATGCGGATCCGGCTTGAGGCCGCGCTGGATGTCGGAGATTTCATCGAAAAGGCGTTGCGCCAGCGGCCCGACTTTCCCATCGCCGATTTGTATTGCTTCTCCTTTGTAAACCAGGTGACTCACCGGCGAAATCACCGCCGCCGTGCCCATGCCAAAAACTTCGCTGAGTCGCCCAGCGCCAGCCGCGGCAATGACCTCGTCAATCGAGATCAGCCGTTCATCCACAGGAATGTTCCAATCTTTCGCTAACTGCAATACCGTGTCGCGCGTCACGCCTTCGAGAATACTGCCGGTCAGCGACGGCGTCACCAGCGTTCCATCAATGACAAAGGCGATGTTCATCGAGCCGACTTCTTCGACATATTTGCGCTCGACACCGTCTAGATAGAGCACTTGCGCGCAGCCATGCTGATGCGCTTCCTCACCCGCGGCCAGACTGGCGGCGTAGTTCCCCCCAGTCTTGGCGGCGCCGGTGCCGCCTTTTACGGCGCGGACGTATTTGTCTTCTACTAAAATTTTGACGGGGTTGAAACCCTCGGCGTAATAGGCGCCGACCGGCGAGAGGATAATAAAGAACAAATACGACTTCGCCGGACGCACGCCTAAGAATGCTTCGGTCGCAATCATTGCCGGGCGAATGTATAGTGACGTGCCAGGCGATTTCGGCGCCCACTCCTTATCAATAGCCACGAGCGTCTTAATCGCATGAAGAAACATCTCCTCATCCACCGGCGGCATGCACATGCGCGCGGCCGAACGGTTCAGCCGCGCCGCGTTCATATCAGGCCGGAACAGCAAGAGCGTATCGCGCGGGGAGCGGTACGCTTTGAGCCCTTCGAAAATTTCTTGACTGTAGTGCAACACCGCCGCCGAAGGCTCTAAGGAAAGCAGACCATACGGTACGACGCGAGGATTCCGCCACCCCTGATCGGCCACGCAGTCCATGAGAAACATATGATCCGTAAAGATGCGACCAAAAAATAACTCTTCGTCGCGCGGCTTCGGCTTAGGCTTGTCAGTCAAGGTGACCGCAATGTTCAACTTCATAACAACCCTCTCCTCGCGTGAAATATGAGCGGTTATCGACTGTACCAGACTGGACGAAAAGAAGCAGCCCCGCTGGATTCAAGAATTGCGCCCCTTGCCAAGAACGGTCGAATCCTCCTATAAAAGTCGGCGGCGTGAGGGGCGGCGATGCAACTCAGGAGGATACGGATGTACGCACGGCTTTTATTTGCACTTATTGTCTTGTTGGTCTCTCCACTCCTCGCCCAGGAAATCTATAAATGGGAAGATGAAAACGGCGTTATTCACTATGGTGACATACCGGCGCATCCTGCGGCTGCTCCACTCCAGAAAGATGAGGTCCCTTACTCCCATACCGGCAGTTTGCCGGCAACATCCTCCACAGAAAAAAAGGCGCGCCTTCGGCAAGAATTAGATGAGATCCGTATGGAAAGGCGGCTGCGTCTCCCAAACGCGGCTCCAAGTTTGACCAAACCAAAGGCGTGGATTGAACGCAATGGACGGCTGCGGCTTTCCGGCAAGATCCGCAATGGCGGTCAAGGGTTGTGTGATGCCCCGACTATTGAGATTGTCATCTTCGATGATAACGGCAGTGAAGATGGCAGGTTCGAAACACTGGCGGCCGCAAGCACTCTTGCTCGTGGGGAAGAAGCAGGTTTCGAAGGTGAATACTTCACCCCGGTGGGAGACGCATTATCCTGGGACGCCGCTCCGCGCTGTGGGGCGGGAGATGGCGTTGTGTACGGCGCGCATAAGCGCGGCGCGCTGAAGATACGCCACAGCCGCACCATACGGCTAAAAAGATTAAGAACCAGATAGGAGAAGTCCGGTCATGATTATGACCATCCGAGCTGCTTCCGGGGCAAATCGCACAGGTTCTCTTTGATCTCTGGTGAGACAGGGAATCGGCGCCTTCTTTCCACTCTTCGAGTTCACAAAGTGCGAATGCGCGGTGCGCGCCACCGCTCAAGAAATCCCGGTTCAGCGCTCTCATTCGCCTTTAAAACTTCAATATGCGCGCTGATGTCTTCGTATAAGCGAGCGACATCAACGTCGAGATACACTGGTCGGTAATTTTCAATTTTCATCAGTCCTTGGGTCAGCAAATTAATAGCGCCCTGCCGGTTGCGTCGATGAAAGCGCAAATGCAATCCGGTGGCGAAGCGGATGAGACTTTCATAGAAGGTTTTATCCGCTCCCTCCGCCCCCTGCCAAATTTCTTCAAGCACTTCGTGACTCTCAAAGTAATGATGACGATTGAACAGAGCGATCGCGTCTTTCAGTTTGGAATGCATAGGTCGTCCGCCTTTGCGTACGTAGACTGTCTTATCATAGCTCATTCACTGTTGTTCGAAGATTCACTACCGCAGCCAGCTGGAACTGCTCTCAGCTTGTACCCTTCACCCCCGCAAGAGGGATGTTACAGAAAGCGGCAGGGCTTTTCTTCGGCCAACAGAGCGCCAGCGTTTCCACTATAGGCATCAGGACTGACAAAAAGAAGATTCAACCTGCCGCACGGAAGCGAACCCTGTAACCGTGTACGCTTCAGGTCTCATCCACCAAAATTCCACCATAATTCTACTCAAGTACACGAGAAACTCATGGCGCCCTCGTCAGCGTTCTGTTAGATTTCCGTGCTCGAACCCACACCTGACGGTTCCTACACGCCTTGCCTTTAATCTCTGAGGAGTTTGCCGATGCTATTTGCTAAAGCTCTCAACCCTTTCTTATGATGAATCTTAAATTGGAAGAGCTGTGAAGGATGCCTTGCAGCGTCTGCTCATCGTCGAGCCCACAGCGACACCGGAGTAAGTCACAGTGGAACGGAGTCTGGCTTTATTGGTGCACGCGTCCAAGACCCCTCTCACTTCCTTGCAGCAGTATTTAGAGGGACGCGGGTTTACTGTTTACACAAGCGCCAGTTGGGAGGAGGCTGAACGCCTCGCTGCGCTTGTCCCGGTCAACCGCTTGAAGTACGTCTTCATGGATGTCGCTCTCTACCACACACCCGGCTGGAAGCGATTCATGCGCAGGGTGCAAGCAAGCGCAGCCGATACCGTGTTTATCGGGTTTCAGCCAAAGTTCCCTCACAATGTGTATTCCCTTTTGGGAGATGGTGAGAAGCCCCGGACGGAGAAGAATGCAGGTGAGATGTCGGTCCTGGAGCCGACGGCAACCAGCATGAGTATGAAGTTCCGTGACGCTCTCAAGCTAGCCGACCGCTACGCCCAGTATGATATTACCGTGCTTATCACCGGAGAAACTGGCGCCGGCAAAGAAGTGATAGCCCGCTATATTCATGCTCGCAGCGCCCGTAAAGATAAACCGTTTGTGGCCTGCAACATGACCGCCATTACGGAAACCCTCGTTCAAAGCGAGTTGTTCGGCTACGTCAAAGGCGCCTTCACGGGCGCCGACAAAAATAAAAAAGGGTTGATTGAGGCAGCCGAGGGAGGAACCTTATTCTTGGATGAGATTGGAGATCTGGCCCCGTCTATCCAGCTCAAGCTCCTCCGTTTCCTGGAGAGCCGAGAGTTTTACCGCGTGGGTGAAGCCACCCCGAAAACGGCCGACGTCCGCATCCTCGCCGCTACGAATAAGATATTAGAACAGGCCATCCAAGAGAACCGTTTCCGGGAAGATCTCTATTATCGACTCAATAGCGCCCGTATCATCTTGCCGCCTTTACGAGAACGTAAAGAAGACATCTTGCGGCTCGCAGAGCTGTTTATCGAGCAGACATGCCGGCAGACACGCCAGCCGGGGAAGCAGCTCAGTCAGTCGGTGCAGGCTTTCTTGTTAGAGTACCCCTGGCCGGGAAATATTCGCGAACTCAAGAACGCGATCGAAAGTGCGGTGATGGTGGCTGAAGACGAGTATATAACAATACATGACCTCCCTATGCATCTTCAGCACTACGCCACGAGTTACCGTGAGACGCTGAGCTTGCAAACGTTGCGCCGAATCGATCAAGCCGAGCGAGCGATCATCGAAGAGGCGTTGCAACAAACAAGTGGTGATAAAGTCAAAGCGGCGCAATTGCTCGGCGTCTCCGTCCGGACTCTGTACCGGAAGTTAGAGAAATTTTCTTTTACCCCAGGGACTGTTTCTCCTGCAGTGCGAACGCCAGAATGGAAAACTCTCTGAACGGCTAGGGTTGTCCACGCGCCTTGCAAAGCACGAGCCTTACAGGCCAGGCAGGGGCGCGAGACAATCGCCTCTTACGCAGCCGACCCCCTAGATCAAGAGTAGAAGGAAGTCCGCTCGCAAGCTAACTTCCTGTCCTGTCGCTGCAGTGTGCCATAACTGTCAAAATCTGTGTCAATTGTGACACAATACCGCCCCTTCTCCTGCTCGTCTCTCTGGACATGGCTCCTCCCGAACTCAGACGCCTGCACCCAGGTAGCGCCATGCACAACCCACGCTCCCCCGCCCAGGATGTCATGAACAATGAGGATTATTGCCTGTGTTAGTAATGAGAATCTACCCGCTGGCATTATTTGTCTCTCATTATCAGACAGTGACGCTCCCCGGTGTACCTCTGCGGCGCCTGTTTTGCTCCTTCTCTGTACGAGCGGAGTATCCCTATGTCACCAGAACAACCTCCGAAGATAGCGCCGCAAATGACGCGACGAGAGATCATGAAACGAGCCGCGTATGTCACCCCGGCGATTTTGACCTTGACTGCCATGCCGGCCTTCGCTTCCAGAGGTTCGGCAGAGCCACGAAGGCGAGGGCAGGGACCAAAGGAGCTGAGGCGGAAGAGGCTTAAACTATTAGGGGATGAATGACGCACAGGCGTTGGGCAAAGCGTACATTGGGTTTTCAAAGGCAGTTTCAATATTTCTGCCCTTGCCACGTCTCTACAGCCGCGCCAGCGTTGCTTGCACCAACAGACACGTCTCTACAAGGTCCGCGCTCATGAGCCTCAAACATGTAGTCCTCTCCGCTATCTCTATGGCGCCGTCCAATCCCTCGCCCGGATGCGCCAGAGCATTGAGTGCGTTTGCGAACAGGCGAACTCCCGCTTCTGCTTTACTCAGCGGTTCTACAGCAGGGGCAGCGGCCCTTGGGCTGTAGTGTAAAAAAAAGATGGCGGTGAGCGGCAGCAGGCCGCGGCTGACCCCTGCGGGCAGCAAGGCGGTAGGAACGTAGAGGCGATGAGGCGTGCGTAGGACGCCGCTCGGGAGCGGGTAGGATGCTGGGGGCTCCTGTTTCAGACACAAGGCTTGCGGGTAAGAGTGGACCGCCATCTTCTGAAGATCTACAGGGCTCAATTCGTCTCCGCCATAGCCGAAACCGTGATGGAGCAACGCCCAGGTAGTCGTAGATTTGCCTCCGCCGGAGGGCGCGACCAGCAGACAGGCTTTGCCGTTCAGCTCCAGAGAGGCCGCGTGGAGAAAATAGAGGTCTGCGCGCAGGCGCTGGTATGCAAGCGAAAGGTCTTCCTCGAAGAGAAACAGGAATTCCCCTTCATCAGCAGCTGTGAGAGCCGGTTGTCCGCTTCGCTGAATGAAGAAGGCGGACGAGGCCTCCCGTTTACCAACCACATACTCTAACGCCACAGCTGGCGAGGGTTCGTGCGTCAACTCGTGGTTCACGGACAGGAGGGCGCAAGTTTCGGCATCCTGACACTGTACTTGCACGTGCTGGTCGAGCACGGAGAAAAAGAGTGGGGCCTGAGAAGGCCCTAGAGCGCCGACAACCATCAACTTAGGATTACTGCAATTATTTTATCTTCGGGTCTTTTGTTTTTGGGTCTGAAGAACCTTTAGCGGCAAAAGCGGGCATGGCAGCCAAAGTCAAAATCGCCGGGGTGACATACGCGGCGCTTTTAATGACCTCTCTTCGCGTCGTCGGTTTCGCTCTGGCCGAGGCGTCGTCTGCTGCTATGACAATCCTCCTTGGTTCCCGCAGAAAGAGCAGTAACGGCGTCCGGCGCAGGCTCTAGGAGATGGCGCTGCTGGAACTCGTCGATAAGCCGGCTCACGTCCTTTACGGCATTTTCGTAGGTGATGTCAAATGTTTGTTGCAGCTCGGCGGCGATATCTTCTACAGAGGAGCAGCCGTCACAACGCTCCCAGATATAGCTGGCTGTCTGGTTGAGTTGATGCACAAGCCCCCGCTGACGGTCGAACACGACCGTCTCACCATCCACCACGCGCACCTTAAGATCCATTCGCTTTTGTAATCGCATCCCGATCAGCCTTGATGCTAATTAGTAAATACTATAACCTATTCAAAAGCGATATGCAAAGATTATGGCAGCCTCCTCAGCTTCTTCTCCTGCTCCAGGCTGTCTCTCAAGGGCGCACGGATGCGCCGTTAGAGGCGTTTGACGAGGCGCATATTCGCTGGGCCATCGACACCGGCTTAGGCCCTCTCTTGTACCGTGCGACTCGGGATGATCCTCGGGCCCGCACTTCCCCTCTCTGGCCGCTCCTTCGGGGCGCGGACTTGACGGCGCGTGTGCTGGCGGAGGAACAACGTGAGGCGCTGGGTGAGATTCTAACGGCCTGTGACGGACGAGTCTCTCCTCTTGTCCTTCTGAAAGGGATTTCCATCTCCGACCAACATTATCCTGAGCCTCATCTCCGTCCGATGCGCGACCTCGATTTGTTGGTGGAGGAACAGGCGCTTCCGGCGCTCGCCTCCCTCCTCCGCCAGCTCGGCTACCAGCAGCCATATGCCCATCGGCGTCCGCCAGACCAGTGCTATCGTCACCATCATGATAGTCCCTTCTTTCATCCCCACAGGGGACTGTGGATCGAAGCGCACTGGCGGCTGTTCTCCTCGCTCAGCATGTTTGAAAATGACAAAGTCTTTCGCCTCGGGCAACTGCACGCTCAGTTCACGCCCTCCTCTTTCCAGGATCGCGCAGTCACGCGGCTGAGCAATGAAGTGCAACTGCTCTACATTGCCGCGCACTGGAGCCGCGATTATAACGCGCTCGATGTTGTGGGATCAGTGTTCGCACTGGTGGATATGTTATTCTTGCTCAGAAATACTGGGGAAGCGCTGCGCTGGGAGTGCATCCTTGACTGGACGCAGGACTCAGCCACGGCGGTCCCGTTGTACCTGTTGCTCACGTATCTCGTCAAACATCGCCTGATCAAAGTGGAGCCCGCCATCCTCCGGACTTTAGCGCTGAGGCAACGAACGTTTGGGGTAGTGAATCTCGCGCTGATGCACGCGTTAATCGACCGTTATGTCGTGGACGGGAGACCACTTGGCCGCCTCCTGAACGCCAGGAATCTGCCGATTCTCTGGGACACCCTGCTCTTGCCGGGGCCTCCTTTCCGCAACCTGATGTTGATTCCCTGGCGCCTATTGCCGTCCTGGGTTGGCGTGAAAAATCAGTTAGCCAAATTAAAAACCTCTGCAGGCCGCAAGCCTGAAGCTGTATAAAAAGGGATGAGAGACAGAGGTGGCCGAGGGAGACAGCTGTCCAGGAGTGCAATGGGGATTGGGTGGTTCATCCATGAAATCGCAGCGGACCCAGCTCAGTCGCGCGCCGGGTCCCTCTATCAAAGCAGGAAGATCCATGTCCTAATGAATTTTGACAACCACGTTCGGTCCTGTACGCAACCCTCGTAGGGGCACGGCGCGCCGCGCCCCTACGGCGCAGAGCTCTTGTGCTGCCAGAGTGTGAGCGCCGATTTTGCTCGTCAAAGTTCATTAGCGAGCTTGCGGCGCTTTTGCACGAATCAGAGCGACCTTGGCGGGGGTGGTGAAGGAGAGGGGCGGTCTTCATCGAGCGGCACTTCTTTCTCAATCGGACCTTCCCCGGCGATTTCGACCCGCTCCTGGACAAAAGGTTTTCCATGTCCCGAGCGGTTCATGATCACAAGATCATACGCACCAGGCGTCAGTGTGAAGCGATGGGCTGGCCCCGGCTCACTGCGAGCCAGCACCTTATTCACACCGGCCTGTGAGATGGTCACCTCAGTCAATGTGCTGATGTCACGTCCGTCCAACAGCGGCCGCACCGTGAGCGCGCCATACACTTGTTCTCGAAAGTCCATCTGGGCTAAACCATTGGGATGGAGTTCGACTTTTCGCATCCATTGCGCCTGGGGGGGCACGGCAATTTTAATGTCTACCTCCGCAGGCAATGCTAAAATCGTCTCGCCGCTGAGAAAGGCCCCCAGCCTGGCGCCTGACGCGCTATCGTAGATCTCCACGCCGACCCCTAAGTCTGTCCCCTGCTTATCCAGTACGTTAATGCGCACGCCGGCAATGTTGCTGAGAATCACCGTGCTCGTCCGCCCGGCCTTAACCAGTACATCGTCACGCGCCAGAGATCCGTTGAGGAGCGGCAGCGTGATCCGATAGACGCCGGCCGGTAGCGTGACCGGCGTCCCTAAATGCGCGGTCGCGAGAGCAGTCGTCTCGCCCTGGGCAAAGATTTGTACAAGACTGTCACTTTGCTGATCAAGTGTTTTATCGATGGAGACGATGAGTGAACCCTGTCCTTTGTTCTGGGCGTACACATGCCCTGCCCAACCGCCAACCAACCCGAGCCAGCACAGCCACATAACAACGCCAGTGAGCCAGCCTCTGCGTATGGACCGACAACGTACGCTTTGAGGTTGTGACGCCAAAGGCGGACAGAAGGTAAACAGGGGAAAGGTCATGATTCCTCCTTACGCTATTGACAGAGCTTCCTGGCCGTTGTGAGGCATTGCCAATCCTATTCGATCATGTTGGTTTGCTACGATCAACATTACCACGGGGGACAATAAATCTATGGCTCGCGAGGTCTGGCAGTTCGTAGTGGGCTGACTACTCTCGCTCAAGAGCAGTTTATTGCTACTGCAGCACTGCCGTCTTCTGGTCCTTAAGATTTGCCCATGGAACGGATTGGTTCACCGCTACGTTAAGCAGCCTTGCTTCTGCAGCAGTGTATCATTTCGCGGCAACTTGTTATCTTGTGAGTTGTCCTCTTTAGCGCTGTAATCAAGTGGGACGAACGCTGGCACTCAGCTCAGGAGGACGCTCATGAGTCGCATCCCCAGAAGAACAGCTCTGGAAACATTAGCCGCCGGAAGTCTTATGACTTTCGCCCAAGCGTCACGGATCTCGCTCAGAGGGATACTCTTTCTTCCCGCCCTTCTTACCCTGCTGTGGGCTGCGCCATGCGGTATCGCGGCAGAGAAACTCGATACCGCGAAGATCGAACAACTCACTGGCGCGAAGGGACAACTCAACGAAAAAGAAGGCGTATTCAAAGTTAACATGCCTCGCTCAGATCTCGCGGTAACCGTAGGGGGCGTAAAGATGACGCCGCCGATGGGCCTCACCTCATGGGCGGCGTTTCAGAACGCCGGCGATCAGACCATGGTGATGGGCGATATGGTCGTCCTTGAGGATCAAGCCAATGCGGTGATGGACGCCGCCCTGCAAAACGGCCTCACGGTGACCGCCCTCCATAACCATTTCTTCTGGGATACCCCGAAGGTCATGTTTATGCACATCGGCGGCCACGGAACGCAAGAGCAACTCGCGGCGGCGGTGGGAAAGGTGTTCACAAAGATCCAAGAAACGAGCGGCAGTAAGGGTGAGGCGCCTCACGCGGATCTCGATCCCGCCAAGACCTCCCTTGATCCAAAAAAGATTGAAGAGGTCATCGGCGCAAAAGGCGAGCTGTCCGCAGGGGTGTACAAAATCACCTTTGGGCGCATCACCAAACTGAACGATCGCGAAGTAGGCAACACCATGGGGGTAAATACCTGGGCGGCCTTTGTCGGCAGCGATGAGAACGCGGTGGTCGACGGCGATTTCGTGATGTTCGAGAACGAGCTGCAAGCAGTGCTCAAAACCTTGCGCGGCGCGGGCATCACTGTGGTCGCCATCCATAATCATATGATGGAGGAATCGCCGCGTACGGTCTTTCTCCACTACTGGGGTGTCGGCCCAACGGAAAGGCTCGCCAAAGGGGTAAAAGCTGCTCTTGATGTCCAAAACAAGTAAGAGCGGAGGAAGGAGCCCGCTGAAAAGACACTGTAGTCAAATGGCGTGTACCAAAAGGGTGAGGGGCAACTGGTCCCGGAAACTAGTGAATTTCACGCATGGAGGAGCGAACGATGGCACATAGAAACTTTCTTGTAAGAGCGAGCGATGAAGTTGCTGCTATCCAGCAACGCGAGGGCGCCAAGGGATTTGATGCGCCAGGGGCGACCTACCCACACAAGGACGGGCAAGGTCGTTGCTCCTTCGAAGCGTTGGTGGAGGAGTATTGTCCCGGAGACATCGTGCTCCGCGAAATGGCCCGCATCGTCCGCGGGGCAGACTTTGCCGAGGAGATCGGGCTCACGCCGGAGTCGGCGGGGTTGCGCACGATCTCACACGGTTTCCCACTGGTCGTGCAGAACGACTACGAGATCACGGAAAAGGCTGCGTTTCTTTACGATGCACTCTATGCAGCACTCGCCTGACGGCATGAGGGCAACGCATGAGCCAGCATGAACTGGCATTCTGGGTCATCCCCATCCGTACTCATAAGACAAAGGAGAAGACATGCGGACAATCGCAACCATGATCGCGGCGCTTCTTCTTACAACGACTGCGTTTGCTGAGACGCAGTCCACCTCCGAGATTACTTTGGATTTTGACGCGTTTGAGACGGGCAAGACCCCTGCTGGCTTCTCGACCGCCTTGACCGGTGGCGGAGGACCAGTCTCCTGGGTGATCCAGGAAGACTCCACAGCTCCGAGCGGAGGGAAAGTGCTGGCCCAAACGAGTCCCGATCAAACGGATTACCGCTTCCCTCTCTGCGTTTACGACCCATTCACGGCTCAGGATGTTGAGGTCTCGGTCAAGTTCAAAGCGGTTGCAGGGACAATAGACCAAGCGGCTGGGCTCATGGTGCGTTTCCAGAACAAAGATAATTACTATGTCACTCGGGCCAACGCGCTTGAGGACAACGTCAGACTCTACAAGGTCGTGGGAGGCAGCCGTAAGCAATTTGCAGGGACCAAGGCCAAGGTGTCGTCCGGCAAGTGGCACACGCTGAAGCTCGAAGTAAAGGGCAAGCACTTCGAAGTGTTCTTTGACGACAAGCTGTTGTTCGAGGCCGACGATGATACCTTCAAAGACCCAGGCAAGATTGGACTCTGGACGAAGGCGGACAGCGTGACCTATTTTGATGATCTGAAGATTGAAAGTTACGATGCTGGAGAGACAAAATGACAAGCACTCCAACCCCTCCTGCGATAGCAACAGATCAGAGCCAGCAGTCCACGAGCGCTGTCACCGCACCCTGCACGCTGCAAGAATTTCTTCTCTACTTTCTGCGGCTGGGCGCACTCGGTTTTGGCGGACCGATTGCGCTTGCTGGCTACATGCAACGTGATTTGGTCGAAAGCCGCCGCTGGATTGCCAAGCAAGACTATGTGGAGGGGCTCGCTCTGGCGCAACTCGCTCCGGGACCCCTTGCGGCGCAGCCTGCCATCTACCTTGGCTGGGTGCGTGCTGGTTCACTCGGCGCTACCCTTGTTAGTGCTGCATTCATCTTGCCCTCGTTTCTGATGGTCTTGATGTTATCAGTGCTCTATGGACGCTATGGCGGTCTGTCCTGGATGCAAGGGGTGTTCTATAGCATCGGCGCGGCGGTCATCGCCATTATTGCCCGCAGCGCCTACAAACTTGTCGGCTCACTCTCGAAAGCGTTTGTCGATGGCGTGACGGCGGCAGCGACGGGGGCGATTGCAGGAGCGGCCTTTGTCCTGGGCAAGCGCGCCATTATTGACGTTCCCACCGTTCTTCTTGCTCTTGCCACTTTTGGAGTGCTCAGCACAGTCGGAAAAGCGCCAGAGCCGCTCGTCATGCTCTCAGCTGGAGCGGTGGGATTGTTGTTACAATGGGGCTAACACGCCAGAGAAAAAATCGCGGAAGGTCAGAAGGACATGTGGAGTGTGGAGTCGTGAGGTCGTCATTGTCATAGCGTGCCTTATGATCACCAGGCACGGCACTCCCGCCCTGGGGTATCGTCCCTTTATTTCAACAGACGCCGCTGTGGCTGATCCCAAAGAGATAGAGGTTGAACTAGGGTACTTTAGTCTCAAACGCGCGGAGAAGCGGAATACCGTCATCACTCCTCAGGTGGTGTTGAATTACGGCTTGGTGCGGAACTGGGAAGTAGTGGGAGAGTTCATGGTCGAGAAGCCCCCGGACGCTAGCGCTCGTCTCGTCGATCCTGGGCTGTTCCTGAAGTCTGTGCTGAAGGAGGGAATCCTGCAGAACAAGGATAGCATTGGCTTTGCTATCGAAGCCGGGCCGCTGCTGCCTTCGACCGCTCCAGAGGAGAAGAGATTCGGTTGCGAAGGGGTCGGGATCGTGAGCGGGAGGCTATCCCCCTTCACGTACCACGTGAATTTCGGTGGAGGCGTGGATAGGGCCAAGACACACCCTTTCGCGCTCTGGGGGATAATCGTGGAACTTCCTGTTCTGCCGAATTTCAGGTTGGTGGGGGAGGTCAACGGGGAGAGCATTGAGGGGAAGCTTGCTGATAACTCTGGCCTGCTCGGCTTCATCTGGCAGCCGCCGCCGTCAGACGTCTTCATTGACGCGGGGGTTAGAAGGGGAATCAGCAGGGCGGCTCCCGGCTGGCTGTTCACGATGGGGTTGACCTGGAGCTTCTCTCTGCCCTCTATCAGGGGGGTGACAACCATCGGAGGCATACCGTGAAACGGAGTTTCGTAAAATGTTTCCTGGCGCTCCTCACTATTTGTGTCTGGACGTGTGACCGGCGAACCGGCCAGGAAGTTGTCGTCTACACCTCTGTGGATGAGGTCTTCACGCGACCGGTGGTGGAGCGCTTTACAAAAGAGACTATGATCGCCGTGCGGCTCGTCCCGGACACCGAGGAGACCAAGAGCACGGGACTCCTCAACCGCCTGATCGCCGAAAAGGACCGGCCCCAAGCTGACGTCTTCTGGAGTGGTGATCCTATGCGGGCGGCGCTTCTCAAAGCCAAGGGTGTGTCTACACCGTACCGCTCACCACAAGCTGACGGGCTGCCGCAGCAGTTTTCTGACCCGGATGGATATTGGACAGGCTTCTCTGCACGGGCGCGCGTGTTGATATACAATCATAATCTCGTGCCGGAAGGGCAAGAGCCATTATCAGTGATGGACCTTCTTAACCAGCGCTTCAGAGGAAAGACCTGCATCGCCAACCCCCTCTTCGGCACGACCTCAGTGCACGCTGCCGCGTTATTCTCTCTTCTTGGTGAAGAGCAAGCAAAGGCATTCTTTGACGGCTTTACTGCGAATGAAGGCAAAATGCTCTCCTCAAACGGCGAGGTGCGACGCCGGGTGGCCGCAGGCGAGTTTGCCGTCGGCCTCACGGATACAGACGACGTCAATGTCGCCCGGCTTGAGGGGAAACCTGTGGGAGTAGTGTACCCGGACGCTAACGGCATGGGAACGCTCCTCATCCCCAACTGCGCTGTGCTCATTGCCGGTGGACCTCACCCAGCTGCGGGGCGACAGTTTATTGATTATCTCCTTCGTCCAGAAACCGAGAAAGCTCTTGCGGAAAGCGAGGCGGCGCAGATGCCGCTGAGACCTGGCGTGCCCGTCCCGCCAGGCGTAATATCCATCCAGGGATTGAAGCCGATGCTCGTGAATTACTCTGAGCTTGCCGCTCGTTTCGAGAAATTGTCACGGGGATTCTTGAAAGAGTGGGTAGACCGGCACAGTTGATGATATCTTGCCTTACGCTAGAACGCCCAGGAAGATGGCGCATCCTTGGAATCTCGACGGTATTCTTAATCGCCCTACTCCCTGCAACGCCTCTCTTATGGAGCGCCCTGCAATCGATGGCCGCAGGGGCGACGCTTACTGACGCTGCGTTCGTCGCCGCCTTGAAAAGGAGCGCCATGGTAGCGCTCTGCGTTGTGATCGTCTCGTTTCTCGTGGGGTTGCCTGCGGGCGTGTTGACGGCTCTCTATGAATTTCCGGGACGGCGGGTTCTTCTCGCCATGGTCACGTTGCCTCTGCTCGCGCCCTCGTTTCTGTGGGCAATCGGGTGGTCCGCTTTCGTCACTCACCTTGGTTTCCTTGCTCCCAACTCTCTCATGGGCTTCACTGGTTGTTTCCTTGTCTTCTCTCTCGACGTCATTCCCCTTGTTTTGTTGACGTCCTACGCCACCGCCCTTTCGTTATCAAGTTCACAAGTGGAGGCCGCGCGTCTTGCCGGAGGAGAAAAGGCGGTGCTCTTCTACGCTTGCCGCCATGCTGCTATGCTCGCTCTCCTGGCCGCCGGTTTCGGCGGCGTGGCGGCGCTTTCAGATCCTGGTCCTGGTCAGATCTTTGGATTACGAACGGCAGCAGCAGAAATTTTGACGAGTTTCTCCGCTCTCTATGATTTTCCTCTTGCCGGACGGCAATGCGGCGCGTTAGCTCTCCTTGTGCTTTTCGTCGCAACGCCAGGGGCGTTCCTTACGGCTCCCCGGATCACCAGCGCCATGCTGGCGCGACAATCTCGTGTCGCACAACGCAGCAGGCATCAGGAAATGGCGAGCATAATAACGGCGGTTCTTACGCTCATCGTCTTCGTTAGCCTCCTGACGCCGCTTGCGGGACTGACGCTCCCTCTCGCACGAGGCGGCGTTTTCCGTCGAGCGTGGGAGGAATTGCTTCGCACTGCCGGCGACACGCTCCTCTATGCCGTAGGGGCAGGAAGTCTCGCAACTCTGCTCGGTTTGTTATTGGCGCTGTGCGTCGGTCGAGATCATCGGCTCCGGATTCTTTGTACCGGCCTGCTCCTGACGTTATTTTCTTTACCGCCAGCGTTAACCGCCTTGGGGCTCGTCCAACTTGCCGCGGCAGCTCCCGCCTGGACCGACCCGCTGTTCCGGAGCCGCTTTACCGTCTGCGCCGCGCTTGGTCTCCGCTTCTTTCCGGTCGCCGCCGTGTTGGGAATGCGGGTGTGGGGAGCAACCTCGGCTTCCTGGACTTTCGCCGCCGCGGCGCACGGCATTTCACTGACAACGTACCTGTTGCAGATCGTCTTTCCCCTTTTACTCCCGACTCTGACGATTGCTCTATTGCTCGTCGCCCTGCTTGCCACCGCCGATGTCAGCACTATACTGCTCCTGCATCCGCCTGGCGCCGGTTCACTGCCGCTCACAATTTTTACCCTGATGGCAAATGCGCCGGAGTCCATGGTTGCTTCGCTCTGCTTTGTCTACATTGCAACAACGACAGGACTTCTAGCGGCAATGTGGGCCATCGCGGAAGGACGAAAGGCATGAGCAGGTCTCAGTTCGCTTTTCTCGCTGTCTCAAAAATGTACGATGGTCACGCGGCTCTCTCTGAAGTGACTTTTACCTTCTCCAGCGGAGAGTCTCTCGCTATTCTTGGCCCTTCGGGTTGTGGAAAGTCTACGGTCTTGCGCCTTCTGGCTGGCCTTGAGGCGCCGTCTGCCGGGCGCGTGCTTTTGGACGGAAGTATTGTTTCGGAACCGGATCGAGTTCTCAGACCGCCTCATCTGCGAAGCGTGGCCATGGTCTTCCAGGACCTGGCTCTATGGCCCAATCTTTCTGTGATGGACAACGTTTTGTTGGGACTCTCAGGGACAGGGTTGACAAGAAAAGCAGCGCGGAGACGGGCCCACGAGGCGCTCGCGTTGTGCACAGTCGAATCTCTGGCGGAGCGAAAGCCGGGAACAATTTCTGGAGGACAGCAACAACGCGTCGCGCTGGCAAGAGCGATTGCTGTGCAGCCTACCTATCTGCTGCTTGATGAACCGTTCTCTGGGCTCGATCTTCTCACAAAAACAAAATTGCTCGAAGAGATCGCCAGGCTTGCGGTTGAACGAAAGTTGACAATCGTGCTGGTTACTCACGATCCGCGGGAAGCCCTCACGCTGTGCCGTTCAGCTCTGGTTTTGAATCAGGGGCGCGTTGAAGAGGCGGGGCTCTTTCCAGACCTGCTACACGCCCCACAATCAGATCTCATGAAGATTTTCTGCGCCGCCAGCCCAAGAGTTCTGCGATGATTTGCAGAATCCTGGCCCTGTCTATTCTTCATCCTACAAGAGGCTCCGCGGTCTCGCCACGAGGAATTTTGCCGCTCGGCAGCCACACGCGAAACGTCGAACCGCGTCCCACCTCGCTGTCCACGGCGATGACACCGCCCAGCAAATTGAGGAATTGTCGCACGATATAGAGCCCCAGTCCAAGGCCGCCATAGGAGCGCGTCATCGAACCGTCGCCTTGGCGAAACATGTCGAAGATCACCGGGAGCGCCTCTGGCGCTATGCCGATGCCGGTATCGCTAACGCGGAACTCTACGCCACCCCGCTCAGGCGAGACCGTGAGCGAGACTGTTCCCGCGTCAGTGAATTTAAGCGCATTGTGCAGCAGATTCTTGAGAATGATCTTCACTTTCGCCCGGTCCGTCCGCAGGGCGGGTAATGCGGGCGCAACCTGACAGTCGCAGGCGAGCTGCGGCTTCTCTCGCCGCTGTTCTTCCATCTCCTTCCATACTTCTTCCGTTAATGGGCGAACCGCAACGTCCTCGAGGAGAATGGGATGACGGCCATTTTCCAGCCGGCTCACATCCAACGTGGCCGAGAGGAGGTCAAACAACTCTTTGGCGCTTTTCTCCACCCGTTGGAGGATTTCCTGTTGTTCGTCCGTCAGGCAACCAAAGTCGCCTTCCAGCAGGAGATTAACGTAACCCATAATAATGTTGAGCGGGGTGCGCAGCTCATGCGAGATGGTGGCGACAAATTCGGACTTGAGACGGCTGGCGCGCTCGGCCTGCTCAAAGAGCCGCGCATTATTGAGGGCAAAGGATGCTATCTGCCCTACCCCGCGTGCGATCCGCTCCTGCTGTAACGTCACATCCGCGGCATGATGGCGGAAGGCGGCAAGCTGCATGCCGACGATCTGTGCGCCGCGCCGCAAGGCGATCCACAAGCAGGCAGCGACACGGCAGTGTTGCTGGAGTATAGCGGAGAGCACGTCTGTGGCGTGATCGGTTAAGGTGCGGACCATCGCGCCACGCTCTAGCTGCGCCACTATGTCGGTCAGCTCGGCGCGAGATGTTTTCAAGAAGCGCAGGATTTCCCACTGTTCAGGCGTATCCCCCCAGTGCGCCACCGGCATGTAGGCCCTTTCTTCTTCTTGCCAGAGAAGGGTGAGGCTCACATCGCACTGCAAGACTTCGCACGTGAGCTGGCACAGGCGTTCAAGCAGTGCGGGAGCATCGAGAGACCTGATCAGTTCTTGCCCGACACGCGCGAGCGCCGTAGACAGCTGGATTTCGTCTCGCAGGGCGGCCTCCGCGTGTCGTCGTTCCTGACGCAAGGCTTCCTCTCGTAGCGCGTGGGCGACTGCTGACCCGAGGCGCGTCAGTCTATCCTTGAGGAGATAATCAGCCGCCCCGCGTTTAATACACTCCACCGCCTTCTCTTCACCGATCGTACCCGTGATGACGATGAATGGGATATCCAGTCCCTCAGCCTGCAACAATGTCAGCGCCTGCAACGCATCAAACTGGGGCAATGAATAATCCGCCAGGATGATATCAGGAGTGTCAGCCAACTGCGCCTGATACTCCGCCGCCGTCGTGACCTGACGCCATGTGGGGTCGAATCCACTCCGTCGCAGTTCGTGCAGCAACAGTCTCGCATCGTCACTATTGTCCTCGAGGAGGAGCACACGGATGGGTCTTGTCACGCTTGTTCCTTCTACCGCGAGCGCCGCGGAGGCTCATTCAGTAATAGCCAGTACAACCCTAATTGCCGGACCGCCTCGGTGAACTGCACAAAGTCCACCGGTTTGACGATGTAGCTGTTTGCCCCGAGCTGATAGCTTTCGATGATATCTCGCTCCTCGCGCGAGGACGTCAGCACGACGATCGGCACGGTTTTCGTGCGAAGGTCGGCGCGCACCTGCCGCAGCACTTCGAGCCCATCGATTTTGGGCAACTTGAGATCCAGCAGCACCACTTTAGGGAGGTCTTCGACGCGCCTGTGGGCATATGCGCCCACCGCGAAGAAAAACTCCAACGCCTCGGCGCCGTCCCGCACAACTGTCAGGGGATTTGTGATGTGATGATCCTTGAGAGCGCGCAACGTCAACTCAATATCATCGGGCGTGTCCTCGACCAGCAAAATCTCTGTGCTCTCAAGCATGTTCTTCTCCTCGCCCTGTCAGCGTGAATAGAAATGTCGCGCCGCGGTCGACTACGCCCTCAGCCCAGATCCGTCCACCGTGGCGCTGAATAATACGCTGGACAATAGCGAGCCCGGCGCCCGTGCCCTCGTACTCCTCCAGTCGGTGCAACCGCTGAAAGACCCCGAAGAGCTTGTCCGCATACTGCATATCGAACCCCACGCCATTGTCTTTAACGTAATACACACGCGCCCCCTCGTGTTCCTGGCTGCCAATCTCGATGCGAGCCGTTGCGCGTGGGCGGGTGAATTTGAGCGCGTTACTTACTAAGTTCACATAGACTTGCCGCAGCAGGACGGGATCCGCCTGGCAGGGCGGCAGCTTGCCGATCACATACTCTACGCTTCGTCCGTTGCGCTCGGATTGTAGACTCTCAAGGACATCGTGGACCACCTCTCTGACCGTCACCTCTTGCTTCCGCAGGGGTTGGTGACTCAAACGCGAAAAGGTCAGGAGATCATCAATCAACTGCGCCATGCGCTGGGTGTTATGCCGCAGCCGTTGTAAAGAGTACTGGGCGTCTTCAGGGAGATGCGCGGCGTAGTCGCTGAGGATGCGTGAAAAGCCATCTATTGCCCGCAGCGGTGCACGGAGGTCGTGCGAGACCGAGTAGGAAAATGCTTCCAACTCACGGTTGGCGGCCTCCAGTTGGGCGGTGCGGTCGCGGACCCGTTGCTCCAGCTCGGCATTGAGGCGGCGCACTTCCGCCTCCGCCTGCGTCCGAGCGGTGACGTCGTGTTGGAGTTGCTGATACAGTTGCGAGGTCACTAACGCAGGCGCTGCAATAGTGGTCAGAATGTTGACCGCTTTCAAATCTCCGACCGTAAAAGCCCGAGGACGCCTCGTAGCGTTCAGGTTTAACACGCCGACGAGGCGACCGCCCGTGATCAGCGGCACGGAGAGCGCCGAGTGAATCTCTCCACGCGGACGCACAGGGGCGAAACAGGGATCGTCTACTGCCCCGTGCAGGGTCAACGCTGCCTGGGACTGAGCGACCCAGCCGATAACGCTCCTGGCAAACGGCGCCGTTTGCCCTACCAGATGTTCGCGATCGTCACCGGCCACGGCCGCGACAATTCCCTCTTTTCCATCCGCTGTGGGCAGCACGATGGAGGCTTCATCCGCTTGACTCACCTGCAATGCCACGTCCGCAACTTTGCGGAGGATCAGCTCTGCGTCCAGCGAAAATGCGACGGTCATGCTCAGTTCGTACATCGCCACTGCCTGTCGCAACTGTATGTTCTCATTGCGGAGTCGTCGCACCTGTAGAGCGCGTGATAATAACGGCAGGAGCACTGAGAGGCGCGGCGGCTTCTCAATATAATCAAAAGCCCCGCTGCGCAGGGCTTCCACAGCCGTCGCAATAGCGCCCTGACCCGTCAACACAATGCCAATGAGATTAGAGTCGATCTCGAGGGCGGCGCGGATGAGCATAATGCCATCCATCTGCGGCATCATCAGATCACAGAGCAGCACGTCGTAATCCGCTTGTCGCAACGCGTCCAGAGCTTCGGACCCGGAGGCGCACCCCCGGGTCCGGTAACCGTTCCCTGCCAGGGTTTGACACAAGGCCGTCACGATGCCGGCGTCATCGTCCACAATAAGAATGTTCCCTTGACTCACCGGGAGCTCCGTCGAGAGCGAGGAAGAGCTAGTCTCATGTGTCGCCATTGCCGCTCCTTTTCTGAGTCAGAGCAGTCGCCAGGGCGCTGCGCAGCGCCTCAAGCTTGGGCGGTTTGCTTAGCAGATAATCGACATGAGGCGGCAATTCTTGATGGGCCCCTAGCTGCTGCCCCCAACCGGTGAGCATCAGCACAGGCGTGTGCGGCGCTTCTGCTTTCACCCGTCGCGCCACCTCGCGGCCATCGATCTCCGGCATCCCCAGATCAGTGATCACAACCTCAAAAGCATCTTGCCGCTTTGTGGCGGCGTGCAACGCCTCCAAGCCTGCCGCCCCACCATCTGCTACCGTCACCCGATGCCCGTCGGCCTGAAGAATATCGTACAGCGACTGCCGCAGTAACGGATCGTCGTCCACTACAAGAATGTGCAGGGGAGGGATAAACATCTCTGTCGTTACCTCCTGCCCCTTCATTGACATTGTTCCATTTTTTATGGGGAACAGGAGTCGGACCGTTGTCCCTTGCCCCGGGGCGCTCTCAATTTCAATTTCGCCCACATGTCGCTGCATCATGCCATACACCATCGCCAGCCCTAAACCGGTTCCCCGTTCTCCCTTGGTTGTATAAAACGGCTCCATGCACCGCCGCCGCGTCTCTTCGTCCATCCCGATTCCCGTGTCGCAGACTTCCAGGATTACCGTGGTCGGGGTCGCCTGCGCCCGCAGCGTGAGGGTTCCTCCCTGCGGCATGGCGTCTACCGCGTTGAAGATCAGATTGGTAAGGGCGTCTCGCACTTCACTTTCATTCCCCTTGACCACGAGGGGTGCGTCAGGAAGGTCAGTGCGAACCATAACAGTGACGCCACGCTGTTGAGGAACATCCCGCCAGCGCGCCCGCGTCAGCTCAAGCACTTGGGGCACGAGTCGGGTGAGATCAAGGGAGACCATCGCGCCCGGCTCCTCCGACTGCCGATAAAATTCCCGCAACCGGCTTACTGTGTGCGCTACATCGTCAATAGCGGTTTGAATGGTCACAAGTTGGTGGCGGGCCCGGTCACTAAGGGCGGTGTCACTGGCTAGCAGCGACTCGATATAGAGGGACGCGGGGGAGAGGGCGTTATTGATGTCATGAGCAATTCCGCTGGCCATCTGTCCCAACGCTCGCAGCCGCTCCTGCTGGAGCATGGCGTGCTGGGTCTGGCGTAAGTCGTCGTACGCCTGCTGTAACTGGGCGTAGAGTTGAGCGTGGCGGGCGGCAATCGCCACATGCTCGCTCAATTGCCGCAGAAACTCACAATCGACGCTGCTAAAGCACCCCGGCTCGTGGTGCGCCACTACGAGCAGGCCCAAAACTGTATGCTCGACCACTAATGGAGTCAACACCAACGAGCGTAGACCTGCTCTCGCTAAGCGTTGCGTGAAGGGAAAAGGAACCTGAACCGTATCGGGCTCATAGATAATCTGGCCCTGCAACGCCATACGTAAGCCATTCTGATCCACAGCTATAACGCTCTGCTCGGTTAGCTCTATGGCGGCCGCCATGGGGTGGCTCTGGGGGCCCAGGGTGAGCACGCGGAGCTCACTCGCACCAGTTTCCCACTGGAATATTCCAGTAAAGGCCACGGACAGATCCTGCTCCAGACGGCCCAACACGATGCGGAAGATGCTCACCAGGTCTTGCCGCTCACCCATGGCGCGGGTGATCTGGTGGAGTAACTCCAGCCGGGCCAGTTGTTGCTGCAGTCGTTTCTCCACCTGCTTGCGCTTCGTAATATCGCGCGAGATACTCAGCTGACCTACCACAGAGCCGTCCTCAGCATAAATGGGGGCGAAGGCGATCTCGACGTCTAGTATCTCACCTGCCTTGGTTCTGCGCGTGGTCTCGTAGAGGGACGGTTCTTTACTGTGCATCCGCTGCAGTACGCGGTCGTACTCTTCAGGCGTCGACGAGGGCACCAGGAGAGCGGGGGCCACCCGTCCTATGGCCTCGTGCGCTTCATACCCGTAGAGGCGGGTGGCGCTGAGGCTCCAACTGGTGATGCGGGCGTCCAGGTCAAGCGCAATTACGGCGTTTGGAGACCGTTCGAGCGCTTCCATGAGATACCGGGCCTTCTCTTCAGCCTGGCGACGCTCCGCTATTTCCGCTTGGAGTCGTTGATTGAGGTGGGTTAGCTCCGCCGTACGTTCTTGCACGCGCTGCTCCAGTTCCTCCTGGATTTTCCGCAGCTCCGCTTCCACCTGCTGTCGCCTAGTGATTTCCCGACTCAGCTCTTGATTACTCTTTTCTAACTGCGCCGAACTCGGCAGCGCTAACGCTCGCGGCAGCAACGACCATAACAACACTGCCGTCGTCAGCGAGATGGCGGCGGTCACCGCTTTGACGCCCCCTTCCAGCCAGTACAGCGGCTGCCACAGCGTCCAGACTTCTAGTACATGGGTCGTGCCGCACCAAAAGATAAACGCCCCAAACAGCAGAAACATCCAGTGAAAGGCCAGATCTTGCCGTTTGCGTACGAAGTACACCAAGGCCACGGGAATGGAGTAATAGGCCAGGGCAATGAGCGCATCGGAGAGCACCCAGAGGGCGAGTAGCGCGGGAGTCCACAACAGACATGATCCGTGGGGGAGAAATGCATCAGAAGAAAACACCAACCTTGCCAAGTCGCTCATGACTTCTCCCAGGCTACACGCCCCTTCGAGAATCGTCCTCTTGTTCTGTCCTTCTCACTGTACATCTTTGTAAAGAGCAGGATCAAAAGGCAGGCCTGCGTTCACCAGCTACGGCAGGCCACTCCACGGTAAAGGTTGCCCCGTGCCCTACGCCGGGGCTACAGGCCCAGATGTGTCCACCATAGGCGGTGACAATGGCGTCAGCCAGCGCCAGGTGCAGTCCAGTGCCGTGGGCATGGTGCATCACCTCACCGATCGTAAACGGCTGGAACAAAACAGCGGCCAATTCTGGCGCAAACCCTTGGCCTTGATCTGTGACCGTCAGGACAGCGTGCGCCGCGGCAGCATGGATTCTGGCCGCAATCGGTTGCTCGTCGGGCGAAAACTTCACCGCGTTTTCGAGAAGAATGTGAACCACGGTGGTGAGATGTTGTTCTCGCCCATACACCAGGCACGGGGCGTCCGGTAGAGCCAGGAGCAACTCCCGCTCTGACGTGCTCAGACCCGGCACGTTAGCCGCCGCGCTCCGGACCACTCTGACAAGATCGCTGATCGCGGCGCGATCCACCAGCCCTTCTTCCTCTCCTGCTTGCCAGCGAAAATAGGTCAACGCCGTCTCGATGAATTTCTCAAGACGGTCGTACCCACGTCGAAGAATAGCCAACATGTCGGCCTGGAGACGAGGATCGTCGGTGGGATCGAGGAGCTCAATCGCCGTCAGAGTGTTGAGCGGCGTGCGCAGCTCATGCGCGATAAAGGTGAGGAATTCCCTTTTCAGACGATGCAAAAGCTCTACCTGCCTCTGCACCTCGGCGCAGGCAGGCGATGTAGCGTGGTCTGCTGTTCGGTGAGATGACTTCAGCCTTTTCGTAGCAGGTTTTGGGCTGGCGAGAAACTGAGGGTCAATCTGAACTGCATTGTTCGTGTTCACCCCATAACTTTCCTCTTCACATGGCATGTCTTGTGCAGCAAAGTGAGAAAACACAAGCCCCGATATACAGCATATGCCTGTTCTTACGTTGACCCAAAAACTCGAACGACGACGGCGGCGAGCGATTGCCCTGTTGGCGGCGGGGCATTCGCAGGCCGCCGTAGCGCGGCGGCTTGGCGTCAGTAGAAGTTCGGTCTCGCGTTGGCAGGCTCTCCTGCACAATGGTTCTCATAAACTGGCCGCCACGCCGCGCCCTGGTCGTCCGCGTCGTTTGACGCCGTCTCAACTGCACACCCTTCAGCAGCTCTTGCATGCTGGAGCCACCGCCTATAGCTGGCCGACCGATCGCTGGACGGCAACGCGCGTGACTACCCTCATCTTCCGCACCTTCGGCGTCGAGTATCATCCCGATCATGTACGCAAAATCATGAAAAAACTTAATTTTTAGCAAGAAACGGCCGCAGCCCCCGAGAATCAAAGAGACGCGAGGGGCAGAGAAAAAATCGTGCGGCGGCCCAGGCGGACAGGTCGCCCAAACGCCAGAAGATAGGTCTTTTCTCAGCATTGCCTCCCCAAGCTGTCTCAGACCGGGCTGACAAGACGTCTCTACCGGGTTGCGTCATTTATGCCGGAATCGAATTGAAGATAACAAGTATTTTCCGTTGTTGCAACCTCTCGGGAACGAATAAACAACAAAGTAATAGCAATCGATGTGAGGCGCGCGTGAAATTCTCTTCAGCATCATCAAGATAAACTCCACGACGAAATGAGCGTAGTTCTCTTCAGTCAGAGCTTGTCCGCCGGCGCCGTTTGCTTCTCCCTCTGTATCAGTGCTAAACAAGAGCGACTCATTCGCTTGGGAGCAGTGTATAAATGACGTTACGACTCGCAATCGCCGACGATACTTTTGCACGGCGCTGGTTGGAGGGCGCCTTCATTCGCGCCTGTATTCATAATGTCACTGGAGAGGTGATCAGCATCGCCATCAAGGGTACTGCCCCAATGAGCGGCGCGGCGCTGTTTGCCAACCGGACGGCGCTCACAGATCTCATTCAAGAATTGCAGGCACTGGAGCATGTGTTGCAGAATGACTAACACTATTGGAAGGGCACGACGCGCTGCGCCTCTACTCCTGGGCAGTGTCATGACGGTCTTTGCGTTGGGTTGGCGCCATCCCGCCTTTACTCAAACTCTAACCAAAACCTGGAAAACCATCGCAGAACTCTCTCCAGAAGAACGTGCGGAATTAGATTTCCGCATCGACACGCCGCGTGATGCTCACGTCCCCTATCTGCCTGCTGAAGCGTATCCTTTCTCTCCTCCTTACACGGCTGAAGAACTTGGCTATCTCGCGTTCGAGCTCGATACTTTGCGACCACGCTTCTCCCATATCTGGCTCAGCGTCGTACAAAGCATGACGGCTGGCGGGTACATTCTCGCCACCATGAAGAATAACACTTCAATTTTGTATTTCCCAAAGGATGGCGGAGAACTTTTCCACTGGCCCCCAGGGCATGAATACATGCGCGCGTTTTCGCAGTTTACCAGCCCGCCGGAATCAGATGGCGATCAACAATTATGGTTCGAATATCGCACCGATCTCACGTTCACTAAAAAACAGGATCGCTATATGTACCGTCCGGCTCTCCGGCGCATTCGCCGCCAGCCCCAGCCGCGCCGTGAGGACCGTTTCCCCAATAACGCGCAAAGCTTCGATGATTTACAGGGGCGCGATCCTTGGGAATTTACCTGGACGATCCTTGGCGTGGATGTTCTGTACGCCACGGTGCGCTTTCCTGACACGCGCCCGTTCGTCACTATCACGCGCCCGGACGGCTCCACGTATGAGCGGGGCGCCCAGACCTTTAAAATCATGGGCGACACCTACCCGGCGTACACGCAAGACGGCGGAGTAGAATGCTACGTGGTTGAATCCACACCCCGCCCCGAGTGGCTGCCCAACTATTATCGCAGCAAACTAATTTACTGGATAGATAAAAAATTCTTTTGCCCTCTACGCATTGAGCAATATGACCGCGACGGAAACCTTATTCTCGTGGCGGAGCGCCTTGAGCGGCAAGAGTATCCAGAGGACGGGCGGCTGGGCTACACTCCGCTCATCGTACTGTACTGGACAACGGATATCGATTTGATGACTGCCGGGTTTCATGATTACCATAAGAAAATGAACTGGCTCGATGAGCACTGGGAAGCGTACTTCAACGCGGAATTTCTCCGGCGCGGCTGGTTTCTCAGCTCCTACAAAAGCCGCGGCGAGGTCCCAAGTCCTGATCAGTTTTACCTGCGTCCGCTCGTCTACCCAGACAAGTTTCCGCAGCATCGACACATTACGCTCTCTCCCGAAGTCGCCGCCCGTGTGGCGGCGCAAGAGGCGGCAGGGCATATTGTGTTCGAACTGGGCCAACAACAGAACGGCGCGGGACATTAACCTATTGGGTCATTGAGTCATCGGGTCATTGAGTCATTGAGTCATTGATGAAAACAATGCGGCAATCGTTCAATGCTTCAATTGCTCACTGATTCAATTTAAGGAGGCGTTATGAACTACGAGACAATCATCTACGAAAAAGACGGCCCGGTCGCCACGGTGACGTTTAACAGACCAGAGAAACACAACCCTTGGAGCGCTCAGGTTTCAGAAGAGATCGTCGCAGTCTTCAGCGCCATGGAAAATGACCCCGACGTGTTAGTCACGATCCTGACCGGCCAGGGTAAGAAAGCCTTCTCGGCTGGCGCGGATTTAGCGAATCCCAAGACGCATCGCGTGACCACCGTTGGCGAACATCTGGCCACGGTCACTCCACGCGGCTTCGCCGTGTTCAATACGGTCGCCGATTATCCCAAGCCAGTTGTCGCCGCCGTCAACGGATACGCCATTGGCATCGGCTGTCTGATTACGCTGTGCTGTGACATTATTCTTGCTGCGGAAAACGCGGAATTTGGCTTACCACAAGTGCCGCTGGGCATTATCCCGGCCTATGGAGGCGCGGTTCGTCTTGCTCGTTATGTCGGGCGTGGGAAAGCCATGGAAATGGTGCTGCTGGGAGAACGCATCACAGCGGCAGAGGCGTATCGCGTCGGCCTGGCGAACAAAGTCGTGCCCCTGGCGGAACTAATGCCGCTTGCACGCGACTACGCAGAGCGCCTTGCCGCCTTACCACCCCTGGCTGTGCGCCTGGCAAAAGAGTCACTCAACAAAGGGCTTGATATCGCCTCGCTTAAAGACGCCGCGCAAGTGGATATCTATCGTTTCATGTTGCTTGGTCAAACTGAAGATAGCCACGAAGCGCATCAGGCATGGCGCGAAAAACGGAAACCAGTATTTACAGGAAGATAACGTTCAGCTCTCCACTTTCAACCAAAAAGGAGGAACTTTTATGAGCCGCTACAGTACAGCAGCAGGCGCGGGTCCACAGGCCGCAGCAGGGTGGCAGCTCTCCCATCTTGCACCCCCGAGCGGCCTCTTTGGCGCGAACGGTATGCAGTTCGGACCGGATGGCCAATTATACTGCGTGCAGGCGTTTGGCAGTCAGGTGAGCGCAATCGATACCGCCACCGGCGTCTGTCACACTGTTTCTCCCGTCGGCGGCCCCATCGTGGCGCCGGATGACCTCGCTTTTGATTCACGGGGAGTGATGTATGTCACCGAAGTGATGAGCGCGCGGGTCAGCGCCAGAACAGCGGACGGTCAGACACGGGTCATCGCCGACAACGTGCCCGCCGCGAACGGCATTACCTGTTATCAAGATCGTCTATTTATGGACGAGTGCCGACCAGGCGGGCGCTTGTTTGAACTGTATCCCGATGGTCGTGCGCCGCGACTGCTGGCGGATAATTTGCCTTTGCCGAATGCGTTATCCGTAGGTCCTGATGGGCAGCTCTACTTTCCAGAAATCGCCGCTGGCGAGATCTGGCGCGTGCCGCTCTCAGGCGGAGCCCCGCAACGTTTCCTTTCCGGCCTGGCTGTGCCAACGGCCGTCAAGTTTGATCGCAAAGGGCTGTTGACCACGACGCAGGCCGGCAGCGGCGAAATCGCCAAGTTCGAGCTGCAGAGCGGCGCAAAGACTGTGGTCGCCAAGGTACGACCCGGCATCGATAACTTCGCTATTGATGCAAGTAACCGTTTGTTTATTTCGCACTTCGTTGACGGCGGGGTCGCGGAAATCCTGAGCGATGGCCAAGAGCGCGTCCTCGTTCCTGCAGGATTCCTTGGTCCGCTAGGATTGGCTCTTGGCGACGATGGCGTGCTGTACGCGGGCGACGGCTTAAGTGTGGCCGCGATCGCGCCAGACGGCCGACGTTCTCGACCTGGAATGTTACTGGATGAGGGGTTCCCTGGTTTTGTGCGTGGTCTGGCGGCGGGTCCGGGCGGCAATTTATATATCACCACCTCCGCCGGCTCTGTCGCCTCATATCACCCGGGCACGCGCGCCGCGCAGACGTTTGCGACAGGACTGCAAGAACTGCTCGGCGTCGCCTGTGCGCCGGACGGCTCGGCCATCGTCGCTGAAGCGGGCGCGGGTCGAGTGCTCAAAGTGAATACAAAAGGTGAAATTACGACGCTTGCGAGCGGCCTGGGACGTCCGGCTGGAGTCGTCGTGGCGGACGACGGCTCCTGTTATGTCAGTGAGGAAAGTAAGGGGCGCGTCGTGCATATCAATGGGGGCACAAGCACTGTGCTTGACGGTTTAGACAAGCCGCAAGGGCTTGCTCTGTCCGGCGGCCACCTGTTCGTGCTCGATGTTGGCCGGAAAGAGTTAGTGGCTTTTTCCTTAGCCACAAAACAGCGCCAGACGCTGGCGACAAATCTTCCGGTCGGCGCGCCTCCAGGGGTCACGCCCAAACCGCTTATGGGCGTTCCCGACCTCATCCCTGGTCCGCTGAGCCCTTTTGCTGGAGTAGCAGTGAGTGGTAGTGGAACAGTGTATATCGCTGGAGACGGCGAAGGCAGCATCTTAGCGCTCAGGCGAATGTAGTCGTTAGTCGTAGGGCAGGCAGAGCCTACCGGATTTGCTGTCGGGCGTAGCCCGCCCTACTATTGATTTGCCTGCAAGGAAACCTCGAGAAACGCTACCGCGCCTGTATAGCAGTGAGTGCTCTTCTCATCGCAGCTTCTTTTTGTTTTGTTCGTGCGGAGGATACAAAAATGGCTACGCAAACATCGCAAGATCTGAAAAACAAATTCATTGGCGTCTGGAAGCTGGTGTCGGCAGAAGCGCGCCGACCAAATGGCGAAGTCGTTCCGTATCGGTATGGGGCCGGTTCGATCGGTTATATCATGTATGACGCCACCGGCCATATGGCTGTCCAGCTCATGCAATCGAATCGACCAAAGTTCGCCTCAGGCGACCCTGATCAAGGAACGGCAGAAGAGATCAAAGCCGCCTTCGATGGGTACGGCGCGTACTTTGGAACCTATGAGATTCATGAGGTCGAAGGATTTGTCATTCACCGTGTCGAGGGCAGTCTCTTCCCCAATAACGTCGGGACGGAGCAAAAACGCTTCTTCGAGTTCTCCGGCGATCAATTGATCTTGCAGCCCCCGCCGCGTCAGGTTGGCGGAGAACAAGTCTCTCCTCGCATCATCTGGCAACGAGTAAAATAAAAGAACGGCGAAAGACTCTGGGCGCTGCGCGGTGTTCATCAGAGGACACAAAGCTGCGGCAAGGAGGTTGGTATGAGAAAATTATGGCTTGTTGCGTTGCTGTTCTCGCTCGCTTCCTGGTTGGGTCCCGGCAGTGCTTCGTTCGCCCAGCAGGACCCAGGGTCACTGCTCGGCACAATCATTAACGAAGCCGTGCGTCAGGGCGCGCGTCCGGCGGACGACAGCCCGTACTATGGCTACGACCCGCAAGATCCAGATGACTACTATAACGACCGGTATTACGACACCAGGCAAGGCAGACGGGTTACCTGTGAGTCACGCAGCGGTCAATCTAATTATTGTCGCACGAACATCCGCGGGCGTATTCGTCTCGATCGGCAATTAAGCGACGCGCCCTGCCGCAAGTACGATACCTGGGGTGCGGACGGCGATGGCAGCGGCATCTGGGTCAGCGATGGCTGCCGTGCGGTCTTTGTCGTCGAGCCACGGCGGCCGGAACCAGGCTACGGCGGCCGCGGCAAAGGCGGTAGAGGAGAACGCGCGGTGACGTGCGAATCGCGCAGCGGGCAATACAATTATTGCCACACCAATGCTTACGGTCGCGTCCGTCTTGATCGCCAACTCAGCGACGCGCCCTGCCGCAAGTACGATACCTGGGGCGCAGATGGGGACGGCAGCGGCATCTGGGTCAGCGATGGCTGCCGTGCGGTCTTTGTCGTCGAACCATTCCGGTATGGCGGCTATGGCGATGAGCGATATGGCCGAGACAGAACCTTCACCTGCAAGTCAGAGGGCTATAAGCACAACTACTGCCGCAGCAGCGCCCGCGGGGGACGGATCCGACTTGTGCGGCAATTGAGCGACGCCCCGTGCCGCGAATACGAAACGTGGGGCGTGGACCGGGACGGCGGCGGCGTATGGGTTGACCAGGGCTGCGCCGCCGAATTTTCGGTTGACTAACCGTACGAAGAGAGCAGCGTGCCGGCTCAGTCGCCGCTCTTCACTGTCAGAGGCATGACGGTCAGATTGCCTGACTATCACACTGTTAAGACAATCTTGCCAAAATTCTTATTCTCTTCCATGTAGCGGTGCGCCTCCGCCGCTTGAGCGAGAGGGAAGACTTTGTCAACAATCGGCTTGATGCGGCCAGAGACGAGCAGCGGCAGCCAGTTTTGCTGAAAGCGTTTGGTCACCTCAATCTTCTCGGCAAGCGGGCGGGCGCGCAGCACGGAGCCAAAAATCTGCAGCCGTTTGCTCATGAGGAGCACTAAGCTTGTTTCAACTTTGACGCCGCCCATCGCGCCGACAAGCACAAGCCGGCCACAGGTTTTCAGGCTCTTCAGGTTCCGCTCCCAATACGGCGCGCCAATGAAGTCTTCAATGACATCAACGCCTTGTTTGTTCGTTACTTCTTGGATCCACTCCGCGAAGTCCTGCTCTTTATAGTTGCAGCCAGCATGTGCGCCAAGGTCAAGGCACCGCTGAATTTTTTCCGCTGAACCCGCCGTGACTAAGACACGCGCGCCGATTTCGCGCGCCATCTGGATGCCCGCCGTCCCCACGCCGCTCGCGCCGGCGTGGATCAGAATAGTTTCACCAGCCTTGAGATGACCCAGCGTAAAGATCGTCTCTTGCGCTGTGAAGAACACCTCTGGCACAGCCGCGGCTTCCACAAAGCTCCAGTGTTGGGGCATTGGCATCGCCATGCGAGCGTCGATCACGGCCTTTTCGGCGTAACCACCGCCGCCCACTAAACCAAACACACGATCGCCGGGCTTGAAGCCCGTCGCTGCAGAGCCGACGGCTTCCACCTCTCCCGCCAACTCCAAGCCAAGAATCTCTGACTCGCCAGGAGGCGGTGGATAGGCTCCTCGGCGCTGCAGGGTATCCGCCCGATTGAGCGCTGTTGCACGCACGCGCACCAGTACTTGTTCAGGCGTCGGCGCAGGATCAGGGACAGTTGACAAGTGTAAAACCTCAGGACCGCCTGGCTGTGAGAATGTAATAGCTTGCATGGACGCCTCCGCAAGGATCTCATCACTCAACGAATAAATGACCTAATGAAGCAAGAAAAGGAAGGGCAGTGATTGACTGGGCGACGACGCACAGGTAGTCCTCAAGGCAGAACCACAAAGGAGCACCACCATGGCGATTAAGCAACTGACCCCAACCCAAGCACACGATGTGATGCAAAAAGACCCGAGCGTCATTTATCTCGATGTCCGCACGGAGCCGGAATTTACTGCCGGCCATCCTCAAAGAGGCGTGAATATCCCGGCGTTTTTCTTCCAGGCCCCTGGTCGACCAACCCCAAACCCTGAGTTCCTCAAAGTTGTGGAAGCCAACATCCCGAAAGACGCGGCGATTATCGTCGGCTGCCAGGCCGGAGGGCGCTCACAGCGAGCGGCGGAAATGCTGGCGCAGGCGGGCTATACCAATGTCTGCAACATGATGGGAGGATTTGGCGGCGGGCAAGATCAAGCCGGCAATCCAATCCCAGGCTGGAGAGATGCAGGATTGCCCGTCAGCAACGACAACAGTGAAGGCGTCAGTTATGCATCATTGGCGACAAAAGCGGGAGTAAAAGTATAAGGAGGTCGCCGAAGGAGCGGGATCTCTTGGCGGCTTAAGGACTACGCGACACAACTCTCGTTGTTTTTCATCTGATCAAGCTGTCATTGCGAGCGCAGTGAAGCAATCTCAAAGAAAGACAAAGATTGCTTCGTCGTCTGCGACTCCTCGCCATGACATCCTCTTCAAGGGTCGCCCAGGGGTTTTGTCTCAAAGTTCTGAGACAAATCACCGGGCGAAAACGTTTTATAGTTTGTCATACATCCCTCATGGTGTGATAGCCGAGCGCTCGCAGGTATGCTTTGACGGATTGTCGCAGCCCCATCTCCAATGCGTCAGAAATAAGGGCGTGGCCGATGGAAACCTCCAGCAGCCCTGGAATGCGTTGCGCAAAGAATGGCAGATTGTCCAGATCAAGATCGTGCCCGGCGTTCAGTCCAAGACCAACCTCCTGGGCGACAACCGCCGCCTGGTAGTAATTGTCAAATACTTTATCCCGCTCAGGCGTATGAAACAGCTTCGCGTACCGTTCTGTATACAACTCAATGCGATCCACACCGAGGTCGCGTGCGCGCCGCACCTGGTCTGTAACCGGCTCTAAGAATAAACTGACGCGAATGCCGTGATCATGCAGGCGCTTGCGCACGTCGCCGAGCCACGCGACATCACCATGCAGGTTCCAACCTGCATTGGACGTGAGTACGTCAGGCGGATCAGGCACAAGCGTGCACTGTGCGGGGCGCACCTGACACACAAGATCGAGAAACTCAGACGAGGGATAGCCTTCGATGTTAAACTCGACGGTCAGCATCTCCGCCAGATCGAAGACATCGTGCCGACGAATATGGCGGCCATCAGGGCGCGGATGCACGGTAATACCATGACAGCCGGCTGCGATACATGTGCGCGCCGCTTGTACGACATTAGGCCGGTCCCCACCGCGCGAGTTGCGCAGCGTAGCGATTTTATTCAGATTGACGCTGAGTTTGACCATAGATGCATTTACCACTGTACCCGGCATCGCTACAAAAGTTAGAGTAGTTGCACAAACTCATCAACATTAAGGCCAGCCTGCCGAATGATGGCGCGTAATGTTCCCCGATCTAATTCCTTATGATCAGGAACAACAAGTTAGGCAAAGGGATGATCTCGGCGCAAAATAATATGACTGCTTTCTTGCCGCTTCACGTAGAAGCCCGCCTTTTCCAGGGCTTTCACACACTCCCGTCCAGAAACACTCGGTAATTTACTCATACTGCAGCAAGAAGAGCTTCAAAGCGTTCTTCTGGAACAGGTAAATGGTCCTCTTCCAGAGCCGATACGTACCCGCGAATTGCTTCGCGGATATTCTCAATAGCCTCTCCTTTCGTTTTTCCTTGGCTGATGCAGCCGGGCAGGCTCGGACACTCAGCAATCCAGTAGCCATCTTCTCCAGGATAAATAATAACTTGTCTCATCATTTACCTCATTGTCTTCGCATAAGAAGAAGACGAATAACTGACAACTAACAACTTCCTTCACGCGTTCGTCACCCGCAAATCCGTTCCGCCGCTCACCGGCAATGTAGCGCCGGTAATAAAACTGGCCTCATCAGACGCCAGGAATACCACCGCATTGCCGATATCCTGGGGCTGCCCTAAACGGCCTAACGGAATGCTTTTGGCGTAGGCTTCTTTCTGCTCGGACGTAAGAGCACTACCCATCATCGGCGTCTCGATCGGCCCGGGAGCAATGGCGTTCACGCGGACGCCGTGCCGCGCCACCTCATAGGCCAGATCGCGGGTCAGCGCCACCACGCCAGCTTTCGAGGCCGCATACGGCACATGCGGCACGGTGTAATGAAACGCGGCGATCGAGGCAATGTTGACGATGGCGCCGCCGTGCTGCTTGATCATTTCGCGCACCACGCGGTGGCAGCAGAGAAACACGCCTTTGAGATTGACATCGATCACTCGATCCCAGTCGGCTTCCGTCTGAGCGGCGATCGGTTTCACTACGACCACGCCGGCGTTATTGACCAGGATGTCGATCTTGCCGAAGCGAGTAAGCGCGGCGTGGACCAGGCCGTCTACGCTATCAGCTTTGGCGACATCGACATACACGCCAAGCGCCTGCACGCCGAGCGCTTGCACAGCGGCGGCAGCCGGAGCAATCCGCTCCCGCGCCGCATCGGCAACGACGACGTTGGCTCCAGCACGCGCCAAACATAACGCCACGCCATGTCCGATTCCCTGCCCTGCGCCAGTTACAATCGCCACTCGTCCATCAAGCCTTGTCATATGCGTCCTCCTTCTGCCGCCAGACTTTACTCGGTCCATCGCGGAAGGGTCAAGAGAAACAGGGGTTCGGCCGCGTCACCGCTAAAACCCAAAGTAAATCCATCGTGACCCACCAACGAACCGACAGTACGCCAAGGGATTCCTGCTCGATATGCGATGAAACTGCGCGAGATGTGCAAAAAACACCGCTTGATCGTTAAATCCCAGCCCGTGAGGATAACAAAAGAATGGCTCCCGAATCACGACCGGTGGAGGTCCTGACGGAACGAAGGGCGTGGGACCCGGCGCGCCAAGAGGCGGCGGCCCCGCCAGGTTGCCGTACCAGTCATATGCAAACCCAGGCCCCGAGTAGCCGAAGGAGCGGTAGGAGTAATACGGCGCACCGAACGAATAGTAAGAGAATCCATGATAAGGCTGCACAAAGGGAGGGATGATGTAGGGCTGACTGTAGTAGGGCTGATTGTAATAGTAATAATTGCCCCTGAGACCAGGAAAGTGCGGACACCACCCATGACGCCACTGCCATCCGTGATCGAACCTGCGATGGAAGAGGCCAGGACCGCCATGCCACCTATGCGCTTGCGACATAGTGAATCCGCCGCGAAAAGCAGGACTCAGCCCACGGCTCATCATCCCTGGGCTACCGCCAAAGCGGCCTACGGAATGACCGCCGCCAAAGACTTGTATCGTTTGCGCTGATACATTGGCCGCAGGGCTTGCAGCCAACGCCGCAACCAAGGTCGCAATTGCTACGGTTCTCATATGTATTCCTCCACCATGAGACCGCGCTGGACAATACCGTTCGCCAGCGACATGCTGTCTCGGCAAATTTGTACTATGATCATCCCGTACCGCAAAAAAGACAATGATACAGGACGCTTGTATGAATACCTATCTCCGCGAAGTCGCCGCTCGTCTGATCAGCTTTGATACGGTCAGCGTGAAGAGCAACGTCGAAGCCATGGACTATCTTGGCTCACACTTGGAAAGTCATGGCTTCACTACGGCATTCCATCGCACTGAGGTTGCCGGCGTGCCCAAGGTGAATCTCGTGGCGTATGCTGGTCCGCCCGAACCGGACGGTCTCATCATTTCCGGCCATGTGGATGTCGTGCCGTTTACTGGACAACCTGGATGGCGGCGCGACCCGCTGCGTTTAGAGGTTGAGGATGAGCGCGTCTATGGCCGTGGCGCTTCTGACATGAAGGTGTTTCTGGCGCAGTGTGTCGACGCCGCAGCGCAGCTTGATTTGACGACCCTCAAGCGACCACTCGTATTTATCTTCACGGCGGATGAGGAGATTGGTTGTCGCGGCGCGGAACGGCTGTTGCCCGCGCTGCCAGCGCTACTGGGCAAGATTCCTCAGCCGCGTCTCGCGTGGATCGGCGAACCGACTTCCTATCATGTGTTTCACACGCACAAAGGCGTGGCGATTTTCACCATCGCCATACACGGTCTGGGCGGCCACAGCAGCCTTCCCGAACAAGGAGTGAACGCCATCGCGGTCGCGGGCAAAGTCATTGATGAGATTGGCCGCTATCAGGCGGAACTGCGACAACAACGCGCCGCCGCGTTCGCCGAACTGTTTCCTGAATCGCCCTATACAACGCTGAACTTTGGCAGCATTCATGGCGGCACGGCGGCCAATATGATCGCGGAGACTTGCACGCTGCAGATTAGCTACCGCCCGCTTCCGCAAGGTGACCCGCTCGAAGTTTACCGAGAAATTGTCCGGCGCGTGCAGGCGCTTGATCTGCGTGACTATGGCTCTCCCTCACATCGTGCGCGGCTCGACATCAGCGAGCCGCTGATCGTGCCGCCGCTTTTGTCGCCGCGAGACACGCCGTTGGAGGGTGTCCTGTTTTCCCGCCTCAAACAACAGACGAGCGGCGGCGCGCCCTTCGCAACCGACGGCGGTCAATTCGCGCGGGCTGGTATTGTCTCGTTAATCTGCGGGCCAGGGGACCTCGATCAAGCGCACCAGCCCAACGAGAGCTTACGGCGGGACGCGTTTGAGAACGGCTCGCAAGTCATTCTCGATGTGGTTCATGCGATGTGCGGCGCTACGCCGAAAAGGAATTCATAGGAAACGGCGGATTGCCGGTCGCCAGTTCGACGGTCCATGGTGGCGTGGTGCGGCATGCGCTCGCCCGCACAGGGCACGCTTCGACACGGCAGGTCGGGCAATGGTGAGCAGTGCAGGGATCAAGGTGCAGCAGGGCTTCTCCTTGGCCCTCAAGCTGTGCAAAAAGCAGGTCTTCAATTTCGGTCTCCGTGGCGTGACACTGCTCAAGGTTCCAGTAGCGCGGCAAGGTTAAGTGAAAATCGATATGATGACGATTCCCTGATCGCCAGGCTCGCAAATGATGCAGGTCGATCCACTCCGGGCGACGCGCCTTTTGCAACGCCTCGACGATGTCGCGTAGGACACGCTCATCAGCCTCATCCATGAGATGGCTGACAGATTGACGGATCAGCCGCGCGCCAGTCACAAGAATATTCACGGCGACGGCGCACGCGACAATGGCGTCGAGCATAATCCAGCCAGTCGCCCAGACAAGCCCTAATCCCACCACCACGCCTACGCTTGTATACACATCCGTTACCAGATGTTTTCCATCGGCCACGAGCGCCAATGAATGTGTCCGTTGACCGATGCGAATCAGGTACACTCCCAAGACAGCGTTCACAACCGCCGCACCCAGCACGAGAAGAATACCAAGATCGAGCGCCGCAAGTGGACGAGGGGAAAAAAACCCGGGAATGGCCTCCCATACAATAGCGAGCGCCGCCAGAATAATCAGCGCTCCTTCAAAGCCGGCGGAGAAGGGCTCGATCTTTCCGTGCCCGTAGGGATGAGAACTGTCCGGCGGCTGAGCGCTGAGAATAATGCTATAGTACGCAAACGCACTGGCGACCACATTGATGATGGATTCGAGAGCATCCGAGAGGATGGCGGTTGAGCCCGTCAGCGTCGCGGCAATAAATTTAACGGCTAAGAGCGCTATACCGACAAGAACAGAAGTGAGGATAGCCCGGCGGCGTACGCGCAACTCGCGCGAGATGAAGACGTGTCCATTCAGCATGCATAAGAAAGTGTAGAGAAAAAACCCTGTCGTGACGAGGGGAGCGGTAGGAGGTGGGGATTAAGAACAGGCAGATGACGACCTGAGAGGACGAAACAACAGGAATCCTTCGGTCGCGCAAAGTGCTAGAGTTATGAAGGATTGCTCAGGCTACGTCACGGAACGAAAAGAATGATACCCTGATCCTGACAGCGGTCGAAACCCTCATCGTCGCTGGCAATTGCCAGTAGCTTCAAGCGTTTCATCACTGCAAGGTGGATCGCATCGGGGTAGTACGCCAGTCATACGCATCTCGTGACGCATCTGGCGAATGTCAGCAGGAGTCACAGGTTCCCACAAGAGTAAATCGAACAACGCTTCGATCAGCGGATCAAGCTGCTCCATCAAGGCTTTCACGACGTCAGGATGATCCTGGAGATATTGACTACGGCTCCGAGAAACATTGTAGAGAGGTTTGGCTATGAGTTCCTGCAGTAAGACAAACACAACTTCATCAAGGGTCAGCGTGCAGGTCACCAACTGAATTGGCTGTGTAGGATCAAGTGCGCGTCGAAAGAACGCTGCGCAGGAAGAGTGATACACCGAGTCGGCGTCGACTAAGCCTACAAGGATGTTAGTGTCCAGGTAGATGAGCTCTCCCTGGAAGTCAGCTAGTGGGCGCGCCATTGGTCACCGTTGTCCACTCTCCCAGTCCAGCCGATCATATTCCGCATCCCGCAAGGACTCTGTGGTCGAGCCTAATCGCAGAGCCCCACACACCCGAGCGAGCGCCTTTTGGCGAGTATTCAGAGAGCGACATTCCTCGGCATAGAGGCGTTCCACAGCAGCGGCAACTGCAATCTGGTGACTACGGAAACGCCCCATGCGCACTAATTCGTTCAGTTGGGTGACGGTATGCTCGGGTAGTTCGAAAGCAAGGTCCTGTTCATTTTCCGTGACACGCATAAAGCCTTCTCTTTCGCCTTCATTATTGTTACCAAGGCGCTGCTGCAAGTACAACGGTGGCGCGAACTCACAACATCTCCAAAATGTTTCAGTCTCTCAATGCCCAATGACTCAATGGCTCAATGCCTCTCGACAATGGGAATTGAAATCGCGTGATTATTGTGAACTCAGTGATGAGTTTCTTTGATTGCAATCGAGCGACAGGGGTTGTAGGGTGAGCGAAAGATCGGGAGGTCTCCATGGAGAACCTTAGACCCTACGAAGAACAGATCCTTAAAGAGATTCGTGCACTCCCGCAAGAAGCTCTGCCTAAACTCTTGCGTCTGCTCACCGTAGTCCGAGATGAATTTCTCAGCTCAGAGCAAACGAAGCCCCCATCGCCTTCGCACGGATCAACAAGTCACGAGAAAACCCGCCAATTGCTTTCTACATCCACAAGCAATTGGGCACAGGATATTATTGCTGAGCGGGAAGATCGCCTGTGAGTCGCTCTTTTTTCTTTGACACTTCGGCGTTGATTAAGTGAAGATTGGGTGTTTGTTTGCGCCGATACTCGGCTCCTAGACATTGCGAAGGCAGAAGGATTGCAGATCGTGAATCCGGAGGATCCTTAGGAGTAAACAGAGCCGGGTGAGTCAGGACCATTCGATGAAACTATATGAAACACACCCGCAGTCCGATAGGGCGCGTACCACACGCCACTGCGCTGGCGCACTTCGCACGCCCTTCCCATTGCTCACGCATTCATGAGACACAGGAGTCGATCCACCATAGGAGGTAACTTTTATAGGAAGAGGAAAGACAGGGTCACTCCGCCAATGATGCAATGGCTCAATTCCTCAATGGCTCAATTCCTCAATCAGCGCCTTCGCCTCTTGCAGGTCCTTCGTGTCGAAGCCTTCGGTGAACCAGTTATAGATCTCTGCTAACATCCGGTGAGCTTCTTGCCGCTTGCCCTGCTGCTGCCATAGACGGGCGAGGCTCGTGGCGGCGCACAGTTCCAGTGATTTGGCCTGCTGCTTCTGGGCTATCATGACGGCCTTCACAAACCACTCCTCCGCTTCTCTCTCCACTTGTCTGTTGTCTATCCTCGCTTGTCTTTGGCCTGCCTGGAGCCACAACAGCTCCCCTTTAATCCGATAGATTTCTGCCTCACTAAACCGCACTTCGGTGTTGTGTAAAAATGACAACGATTCGGCTATCACTGCTAGGCCTTCTGCTATTTGTCTCCCTTGGGCATGGAGCTTCGCGACCTGCGAAATGGCCCATTCCCGTCCCAATACGGCACCAGTGGCCCAGTACGCTTCATTGCCTTGTTTCAGTACCGTGACACCCTCCTGCCACTGCCCGAGCTCTCCGAGCGCTATCCCCCGCATCATGGTTCCCATGGCCACCCAATGCGGAAAATCGCGTGCGGCGGAAAAGGCAATGGCCTCATCGGCGAAGGCGCACGCAGCGCGTCCTTCACCACGGTAGATATGCATCCAAGAAGCTGCATTCAGCGCCCAGGCAAGCGAATAGGGATGCGCGAGCTCGCGCGCTAACGCGAGAGCATGCCGGCTCTTGTGCAGCGCTTGGTCCGGATACCCCAGATACCATAATGCCCAGGCCCCTATACAGAGAAACAGTATTCGTAAGTCAAGCGCGTATTCAGCAGAGCTATGAGAGTGGGGATCATATAGTTGCACTCCCAGTTCTGCATATTCATGAGCTCGTCTAAAATCCCCGCCCCAATAGGCGCTAGACTGGAGAACGCGGTACGCCAACAGGAGTGATTTTCTATCGTGCTGCTGTTCAGCCAGCGCGAGCAAAGGCTCGCCAATCTCTTTGATTTTCTGGAGCGCGTTCTGCTGGAGATAGTAATTACTGAGGCCAATGAGCACGGGCATAAGATGAGGAGAGTCACCGCTCTGCTGACAAAGCTGCCATGCACGGTCGTAGGCGGCGCGCGCCTCATGCGCCCCTAAGCCTTTTACATACACTAGCGCCGCGGCCAAATCCATTTGGATACTCAATTCTTGTTCGGTCCGTTGCGGGGACTCTGGCAACGTCTTGAGTAACTCTAGCCCCTTGGTGAGATGGCTCAGTGCTTCGGTATTGGCCGAGCGCTGGCTCGCACGCTGCCCTGCTTGTTGCCAGTAGGGAATCGCCTGTTTGGTAAGACCAGCTTCAGTGTAATGACGCGCCACCAACTCCGGCTGCGTCTCAACGGTTTGTGGAAACTGCTCCACTAACACTCGCGCCAGGTGTTGATGCAACTGCTGGCGGCGGCTCTTGAGCAAGGATTGATACGCCGTCTCCTGCACCAGCGCATGCTTGAAGAGGTAGCGCGCCTGCGGCGGGACGCCCTGTTGGTAAATGAGCTCTGCGTCCACCAACTGCCGCAGTCCCTGCTGTAAGGTCTCTTCCTTGAGCGGCGAGACCGTTTTGAGCAGATCATAGGTAAATTCGCGCCCGATCGTGGCTCCCACTTGGGCAATGTCCCGCACAGTCGCTAAGCGATCGAGCCGCGCCATGAGCGAATCTTGCAGCGTAGAGGGGATCGCGAGCGGGGGCAGCGGGCCGTTTAGCTCATAGCGCCCATCGACCTCGCGCAGTAAATCGGATTCCACCACCATCTTGGTCAACTCTTCCACGAACAACGGCACCCCGTCGGTCTTGCTCGCGATCTGGCGCACGACCTCTTTGGGCAACGCTTTGCCGCCCGCAACTTTCCCCACCATGATTTCCACCTGGGGAAGAGCCAACCGACTTAGGTTCACCTGGCTGAGATACGCACGCGCGCCCCAGGGAGGCGTAAACTCGGGACGAAACGTCAGCAGCACGAGCATCCGGGTCGTGGGAACCTGTTCAAGCAGGAGCGTGAGCAGTTCCAGCGTGGACGGGTCGGCCCAGTGCAAGTCTTCCCAGGCGCAAGCGAGCGGCCCGCGCTCGGTCTCTTCCATTAGCCAACTCACCGATGTTTCGAGCGTGCGCTCTTTCTGCTTCTGCGAACTCAGCGTCAGTGAGGGCGCTCCGGCGGGAGACGGCAGTGACAGCAGCGCGGCCAACAGGAGAAGCGTCTCAGGCTGCGGGAAGCGATAGCGGAGCAGCCGCTGCTCAAGTTTCTCCAGCTTGGCGTCCGGCGGCTCTTCCGGGACAAACTGTAATAGCCGCTGAAGATGGTCGATAATGGGATACAAGGCGCTGTTCTGGTAGTAGGGCGAACAGCGCAATTCCAGACACGGCGCGCCCTCGCGCGCGACAGTCTCCTTCAGCGCTTCGACCAGCCGCGATTTGCCGATGCCCGGCTCCCCGCTCAGCAGCACCACCTGGCCTGCCCCGTCCTGCACGCGCTGCCAGCGTTCGCGCAACAGCCCGTACTCGTGCTCACGTCCCACCAGGGGTGTGAGCCCTTTGCGCACGACCACTTGAAAGCGGTTCTGGGCTTCTCCCTCTTTGACGACACGATACAGGCGCAGCGGAGCCGCTACCCTTTTCAGCTCCGGGCGTCCCCGGTCCTCACACACGAATAAGCCCTCGACCAGGCGGTAGGTGGCCGCGCTGATGACTACTTCATCGGGCGCCGCTTGGCTCTGGATACGAGCGGCAATGTTGGGCGTCTCGCCTAAGGCTAACTGCTCCTGGCGGCCGCCTCCGCCTATAGCGCCTACCACTACGGGGCCGGTGTGTACGCCGATGCGGACTTGTAGGGGCGACCGGCCGGTCGCCCCTACGACCCCCTCACCCTGTCCCTCTCCCACAAGGGGAGAGGGGACCTGCTTTTGCAAAGCTGCTATAATTTCTAACCCAGCCCGAATGGCCCGCGCAGCGTCATCCTCATGCGCCGTGGGATAGCCAAAGTACACCAGCAAGCCGTCGCCCAGATACTGGGCAATGTGGCCCTCATAGCGGTGGATCACCTGGGCGCACGTCTCTTGATAGGCGCGCACCACTTCCCGGAACTCTTCCGGATCCAGTTGAGCAGAAAGGGTAGTGGACCCCACAAGGTCAATAAACTCGACGGTCAACTGACGGCGCTCCGCATCCGCAGGCCGTGGCTCTATCGACGGAGGAGGTTGTGAAGAGGGCGCGTTGGAAGAGACAGGAGTCGGTTCCGCGTCTCCCGTCCAGAC